>NZ_JALDUC010000003.1:54706-147467 GCF_023109235.1 Streptococcus mitis | reverse complement strand
TTTCCACTGGTTTTTACGATTTTTATCAGACTAACTTCCACTTGGATTAACGGTGGAAGTTAGTTTGGGAATTTAGCGTAGGGGAGAAAAAACCAACCTCAGGGCTGGTTTCTTTTACATATTACTCTTCTTTCAACTTTGCCAATTCTTGTGCAAGTAGTTTAAGGGCAACTTGTGGGTTGGCTTGTCCTTTGGTTGCTTTCATAAGGAATCCTGTGAAGGCCTTGTCTGCGTTGCGTTTGCCTGACTTGAAGTCGGCAACAGCGGCTTCGTTATCGGCAAAGACTTGGTGGATGATTGGAATCAAGACAGCTGGATCTGAGATTTGAACCATACCTGCTTTTTCCACATATTCACGCGCACCGCCGCCATTTTTAGCCAGGTGGACAAAGACTTTCTTGGCAATCTTAGAAGAGATCGTGCCGTCTTCGATGATGGCAATCATTTCAACCAAGTTTTCTGGTGTCAATTTTATTTGTTCAAGTGTCTTGCCTTCGGCATTCAAGAACTGAGCAACTTCTCCTTGGAGCCAGTTAGAGATTTGTTTGGCATCGCCACCGAGGGCGACAGCTTTTTCAAAGAAGTCAGAAGTGACTTTATTTGCAGTTAACTGGCTAGCGTCATAGTCTGACAAGCCGAGGTCAGAGACGTAACGTGTACGGCGTTCTTTTGGAAACTCTGGTAACTCTGTACGCATTTCTTCGATCCACTCGTCTGAGATTTCAAAGAGTGGTAGGTCGGGTTCTGGGAAGTAGCGGTAGTCTGCAGCACCTTCTTTGACACGCATGAGGATGGTTGCTTTATTCGCTTCATCGTAACGGCGTGTTTCCTGACGGATTTGACCACCTGAGCGAAGGATTTCAGCTTGACGTTGGACTTCGTATTCAAGACCTTTACGAACGTTTGAGAAGGAGTTGAGGTTTTTCAACTCAGTCTTGGTACCGAATTTTTCTTGACCATAAGGGCGAAGGGAGATATTGGCATCCACACGCATAGAACCTTCTTCCATCTTAACGTCAGAAATACCAGCATACTGGATAACTTCCTTGAGGGCTGTTAGGTAAGCATAGGCTTCTTCAGGAGAACGCATGTCTGCTTCAGATACAATCTCAATCAATGGCACCCCTTGGCGGTTGAGGTCAACGTAAGAGTAGCCGTCTGTACCGTGGGTGTTTTTACCAGCGTCTTCTTCTAGGTGGGCACGTTCGATACCGATTTTCTTAGTCGTACCGTCTTCTAGCTCGACTTCAATCCAACCATTATAACCAATTGGCTCATCAAACTGAGAAATTTGGTAGGCTTTTGGATTATCAGGGTAGAAGTAGTTCTTGCGGTCAAAGTGCATCTTTTTGTGGATGTCCATGTTGAGGGCAAGAGCAGCCTTGATACCGGCATCGACAACACCTTTATTGAGAACTGGCAGAACTCCTGGGAAGGACCAGTCAATCACGTTAGTGTTGGCGTTTTGGTCATTTCCGAAGTGGGCAGAAGTAGGTGAGAAGATTTTTGAATTGGTGTTGAGCTCTACGTGGACTTCAAGTCCAATGACTGTTTCAAAGTTCATTAGTTGTCACCTCCAAAAATCACGGGTTGTTGTTTGTGGTAGTCTGTTGTTGCCTCAAAAGCAGCAGCAGCTTGGTAAATGGTTTCTTCTGAGTACTTAGGACCAATCAATTGCAGACCGACAGGTAGACCTTGAGAGAATCCAGCAGGAATCGAAATCCCTGGAAGACCAGCCAAGTTGACAGGAATGGTCAAAAGGTCAGCCAAGTACATGGCAACTGGATCGTGATTGAGTGAGTCCAAGTCATAAGCAACACTTGGTGCAGTTGGTCCCAAAATCAAGTCGTAATCCGCAAAGATTTTTTCGAAATCTTGGATGATGAGGGTACGGACCTGACCAGCCTTCTTATAGTAGGCGTCATAGTAACCTGATGAAAGACTGAATGTACCAAGCATGATACGGCGTTTAACCTCTTCACCGAAACCTTGGCTACGGCTGTTTACATAGATTTCATCAAGGTTGGTTGCATCTTCTGCGCGGTAGCCGTAACGGATACCGTCAAAACGTTGCAAGTTTGATGAAGCTTCAGATGAAGCAATGATGTAGTAGACGGCAACACCGTATTTTGAGTGAGGTAGACTCACTTCTTCAACAATAGCACCAAGTTTTTCAAAGTGTTTGGCTGCGTTCAGAATGGTTCCCTTAACCTCTGGGTCAATTCCTTCACCAAGGTATTCCTTAGGCAAAGCAATTTTCATGCCCTTGATGTCTTGGCCGATTTTTGAAGTAAAATCGGCAATGCGGACAGGAGCAGAAGTAGAGTCTTTGGCATCTTCGCTTGCAATAGCATTGAGCAAGAAGGCATTTTCCTTAACAGTCGGAGCGAAAGGTCCAATCTGGTCTAATGAACTACCAAAGGCAATGAGACCGAAACGTGAAACTGTTCCGTAGGTTGGTTTGAGACCGACGATCCCATTGAAGGCAGCAGGTTGGCGGATAGATCCACCAGTATCAGAACCAAGTGACAAGCGGACTTGTCCTGAGGCTACAGCTGCAGCAGAACCACTTGATGATCCACCAGGGACCTTGCTGTAGTCCCAAGCATTTTTAGTGGCACCGTAGTAAGAAGTCTCACCTGATCCACCCATGGCAAACTCGTCCATGTTGGTTTTCCCTACGACAATCATGCCTTTCGCTTTTGCATTGGCAACGGCTGTCGCATCAAAGATTGGCTCGTAGTTGTAGAGCATTTTTGAGGCTGCAGTTGTAAGAATACCGTCTGTAGAGATATTATCTTTAACTGCAAGTGGAATTCCTGAAAGGACATTATCAGCATCGATTCCAGCTTCATCAATAGCTTTAGCTTGAGCAAGAGCTTGCTCTTCAGCGATGGTAACAAAAGCGTTGATAGCGGTCTCGCGAGACTTGATATCTTCAAGTGTTGCTTGTGTTAATTCAGTTGCTGAAATTTCCTTAGAGACAAGGAGATTGTGCAAGTCTTCAATGGTTTTATTGTTGAAAGTCATTAGGCATCTCCTCCATCGTCTAGGATAGCTGGTACCTTGATATAGTAGTTGTCTTTTTCAGGTACGTTTTTAAACAAGCGATCACGGTCTGTTCCTTCTTCGGCCACATCAGGGCGTAGAACGGTCTTGCGGTCAGCCATAGTTGTAGTTGGTGCGACACCAGTTGTGTCAACTTCGCCCAGCAACTCAACCATGTCAACAATCTTAGACAAGGTGGTCGCAAAGGCAGCAGTTTCTTCTTCAGAGAATCTTAATTTTGAAAGATTGGCAACGTGTGTTACCTCTTCTTGCGTAATTTTCATCTTGCATCCTTTCGTGAAATGATGATTTTTAGTCTGTTCTATTTTACCATATTTTCCTATAAATAAGGGAAGGAAAGATGAAAAAAGACAGGTATAGGATGGAGAACGGATTCTGATGATGATTTATTTGAAAAGCGGATTTCAAAGGGGAAAATATATGGTACAATAGTTTAACAGAGAAGTGAAGACGGTGGTTACAAAATCGAAAGGATGGTGATGCTTATGTGCAGAACCTGTAAAATCTTAGTAGAAAGGAGTAACCAGATTTGTCCCCTTTTGAGGCTTTGACACTCATGTTTGTAGCTGGTAACTTTGTTATCACGCTCCTAAGGTTCATCCTTGAATTGGTAAAAGAGACAAAAAAATAGCCGTCCTAACTTTGGCGAGTTAACGAGCTATTTTTTAGTTATGTAATTACAGCCACCGTCTTAAACGGCTCTGTGGGGTGTTGTTGTCGCAACACCTTTTTCTATATTTATTGTAACATTTATTTGAAAAATTGCAAGGGGAATTGTTCTACTTTAGCAGTGTCTGATATAAAATAGAAATTGAAAAAAATGCTAAAATCCGATATAATGGAGTGTTGAAAGGAATGGTAAAATCCAATGTAGAAATCATTCTTAGCTATTGAAACAAGAAAAATAGAGAATCAAAGAAAGAGAACTTATGAATATTCAAGAAGAAATTAAGAAACGTCGTACCTTTGCCATCATCTCCCACCCGGACGCGGGGAAAACAACTATCACTGAGCAGTTGCTCTACTTTGGGGGCGAGATTCGTGAGGCTGGTACCGTAAAAGGAAAGAAAACAGGGACTTTTGCCAAGTCTGACTGGATGGATATCGAGAAGCAACGTGGGATCTCGGTTACTTCATCTGTTATGCAATTTGACTACGATGGTAAGCGCGTGAATATCCTCGACACACCAGGGCACGAGGATTTCTCAGAAGATACCTATCGTACCTTGATGGCGGTAGATGCTGCTGTTATGGTCGTGGACTCTGCCAAGGGTATCGAGGCCCAAACTAAGAAATTGTTTGAGGTTGTCAAACACCGTGGTATTCCGGTCTTCACCTTTATGAACAAGCTAGACCGTGATGGACGTGAGCCACTGGACCTCTTGCAAGAATTAGAAGAAGTACTAGGCATTGCGAGTTACCCGATGAACTGGCCAATCGGGATGGGGAAAGCCTTCGAGGGGCTCTATGACCTCTATAACCAACGCTTGGAGCTCTATAAAGGGGATGAGCGTTTTGCTAGTTTAGAAGATGGGGACAAGCTTTTTGGCAGCAACCCTTTCTACGAGCAAGTCAAGGATGATATTGAACTTTTAAATGAAGCTGGGAATGAGTTTTCAGAGGAAGCTATTCTGGCTGGAGAATTGACACCAGTCTTCTTCGGTTCAGCTTTGACAAACTTTGGTGTGCAAACATTCCTTGAAACTTTTCTCAAGTTTGCTCCAGAGCCACATGGACATAAGAAAACAGACGGAGAAATTGTTGATCCTTACGATAAGGACTTCTCAGGATTTGTCTTTAAAATCCAAGCCAACATGGACCCTCGACACCGTGACCGTATTGCCTTTGTACGTATCGTATCGGGTGAGTTTGAGCGTGGTATGAGTGTCAACCTACCTCGTACTGGTAAGGGCGCCAAGCTGTCTAATGTTACCCAGTTTATGGCGGAAAGTCGTGAGAATGTAACCAATGCCGTGGCAGGTGATATCATCGGGGTTTACGATACAGGTACTTATCAGGTTGGGGACACTTTGACAGTTGGAAAAAATAAGTTTGAGTTTGAACCGCTGCCAACCTTTACACCTGAAATTTTTATGAAAGTTTCTGCCAAGAACGTTATGAAGCAAAAATCCTTCCACAAGGGGATTGAGCAATTGGTGCAAGAAGGTGCCATTCAGCTTTATAAGAATTATCAAACTGGCGAGTACATGCTAGGCGCTGTTGGTCAACTCCAGTTTGAAGTCTTTAAACACCGTATGGAAGGCGAGTACAATGCAGAAGTGGTTATGAGCCCGATGGGTAAAAAGACCGTTCGTTGGATTAAGCCTGAGGACTTGGATGAACGGATGTCGTCAAGTCGAAATATCTTGGCTAAAGACCGTTTTGACCAACCAGTCTTTCTCTTTGAAAATGACTTTGCCCTCCGCTGGTTTGCGGACAAGTATCCAGATGTAGAGTTGGAAGAGAAGATGTGATTCAGTAAGCCTACTTGATTGCAAAGCAATCTAAGTAGGCTACGGCAAGTCCTATTAGACTTGCCTAACTGCTTCACTAACTGAGTTTTACAAATGGAATCGATTTGTAAAACTCAGTGTCGTAATCTAATAATAGGTAACCGCTATTGCGGCTTACCTAAACGCTTCACTAGGAAAAATCCACGAATATTATGGATTCGTGGATTTTTCTGTCGTAACTGGTAGGAAGTAGCCTAGCTAACTGCCTTACTAACTATGTTTTGTAAATGTAATCGATTTGTAAAACTCAGTGTCGTGGCTAATAAGACAGCAAAGTATGTAGGGTTTTATCTTAGCTTTCTATAAAAAGATGTTGAATATTAGAACTTATTCGTTTTACTATTAACCTTTATGGTGATAACTTACAAATAAAAGAAAACTTCAGATATTCACCTTTTGTGATTGTTCTGAAGTTTTCTTTTTTACTGTCCATATTTTTGGTAAAAATCAACTTTGACTTGGATGAAGGTTTTGGCTTCACGTAGGAGTTGAAGAAGGGTGGCGCGAGTTTCAAATTCCTCTCTTGTCTTGGGTAGACTGCGGTTCCGGAAGACTTCCAGATAACGTTCAATTTCATCTAGCAAATCAGAAGCGGGATTGGTCTGGCTTAGTTGGCCTGCAATTTTTGAAAAGAGTTGGGCTAAAATCAGGCTCTCACTGGCAGCTAGGTGACAGGTGTTGATTTGCTGGGCCATATTTCGCAGGATACGACTTTGTCGCTGTCTCATCTCAAAGTAGTGAATATGGTAATCAGTCTGGTGAAAGAGGTGGTCTGAGTGATCCAAATAGACCAGTCTGAGGGCTTCTTCCAAAAGAGTGTCTAATTCTTCCACCAGCTGTGCTCGGTTGCGTCCGTCCCCTCTGGATAAATAATATTTGAAGCGCTGGAGAATATCTTTTAACTTTTCTTCTACCAATGTGTGGTAGTGATGAATTTCCTCTTCTCGTGAAGGCATGTAGAGATTGACAAGTAAGGCAAATCCTGTACCGATTGCAAAGAGAAGGAATTCATTGACTAGAAGCTCTGGAGAGGTTGATTTTTGCACCAAGAGATGGCTAACCAAAACGCTACTTGGTGTGATGCCAATTTCCCAGCCCATCTTGTAGGCTAGAGGCACATAGAGGGCCAGATAGAGGCCAAGACTCCAGATATGAAATCCGCTCAAGTGAAAAGTCAAAACACCAATAGCTAGAGCTAGAAGCATGGAAAAGAGCCGATTGCGGGCCAGTTTTAAGGTACTTCTACGGGTATCGGATAGGCTTAAGAGGGCGATGATTCCAGCCGAGACAGCTGAGGAGAGATTGAGAAAATAAGCAAGAAGACAGGCAAGGCAGGTAGCTAAGATGAGCTTGGTCGTACGTTGGCTAATAGACATATGAATTTCCTAGTAAGTTAGAATAAAAGCGGAAAAGACAAGACCTGAGCAGGCTTGTCTTTATGAGTTATTTTTTACGGGCTGCTGCGTATTCGGCAACAGCAGTAAAGAGGACATCTGTAGAAGAGTTGAGGGCTGTTTCACATGAGTCTTGGATGACCCCAATCACAAAACCAACTCCGACAACTTGCATGGCAATATCATTAGAAATACCGAAAAGGCTACAAGCAACTGGAATAAGAAGGAGGGATCCTCCGGCAATACCAGAAGCACCACAGGCTGAGATTGCTGCTACTACACTGAGTACAAAGGCCGTCGCGAAGTCAACTGGGATACCCAAAGTATTTACTGCAGCAAGGGTTAAAACGTTAATAGTAATCGCTGCCCCAGCCATGTTGATAGTAGATCCGAGTGGGATAGAAACTGAATAGGTATCTGGATCTAGTCCAAGATCGTGGCAAAGTTTCATATTGACAGGGATGTTAGCCGCAGAACTACGAGTGAAGAAGGCTGTCACACCGCTGACACGCAAACATTTCCAAACGAGGGGATAAGGGTTTCTCTTCATAAAGAGGAAGGCAATCAATGGATTGACTACTAAGGCTACAAAGAACATAGTTGTCACCAAGAGGGCAAGCAAGATTCCATAGTTGGCTAGGCTTCCGATTCCCTTATCAGAGATGGTTTTGAAGACAAGACCAAGAATACCAAATGGAGCTAGGTTGATGATCCATTCGACAATCTTAGAAGTCACATCAGCCATGGTTTTCAGCAATTCTTTACTGTTTTTGCTGGCCTCTCTCATAGCAATCCCGAAAATGACTGCCCAAGATAGGATACCGATGTAGTTGGCAGTAATGAGGGCATTGACTGGATTGTCAACTAGTTTGAGCAAGAGGTTGCTGAGGACTTGTCCAATCCCATCTGGTGGTGCGATTTCTGTATTGGCACTATTTAAGGTAATCTCAACAGGGACAATGAAGCTTGCTAGGACAGCAACAAGTGCTGCTGCAAAGGTTCCTACCAAGTAAAGGAAGATAACCGTTTTCATGTTGCTATCTTGCCCCTTTTGATGTTGGGAAAGGGCATTGGCAACGAGGGCAAAGACTAGAATAGGTGCGATGGCTTTGAGGCCACCAACAAAGAGATCTCCAAGTAAACCAATTCCTGAAATGTTAGGAAGTGTCAGCCCTAGGGTTCCTCCAATAAGCATGCCAATCAAAATTCGTTTGATTAGACTCGCCTTATTCCAAGCATGAATGAATTTTTTCATAACAATCTCCTTTGTTGTGTAATGTTTATGATTATAGTATAAATATGAGCTAAAATCAAGAATTTTCTGTCTATTTTGGCTATTATTTTTGAATATTTATGGAGATTCATCACTTGTAAAAGTATGGTATAATAAATGAAAGGAGTTTTCTATGAAAGAATTTATTCAAACCTACCTCAATAAGCTTGATATAACAACGATTATTGAAAATATCTTAACCAAGTTAATTTCTCTGTTATTCTTATTTTTACTCTTTTATATAGCTAAGAAATTGCTCCATACCATGGTGCAGAGAATTGTCAAACCTTCTCTAAAAATGTCTCGTCATGATATCGGGCGTCAGAAAACCATCTCACGTCTGTTAGAAAATGTGTTTAATTATACCCTTTATTTCTTTTTGCTTTACTGCATTTTGTCGATTTTAGGTTTGCCAGTTTCTAGTTTGCTGGCAGGGGCTGGGATTGCTGGGGTGGCTATTGGGATGGGAGCCCAAGGCTTTCTATCTGATGTCATCAATGGCTTTTTCATCCTCTTTGAACGTCAACTGGATGTGGGAGATGAGGTCGTTTTGACAAATGGTCCTATTACCGTATCGGGCAAGGTTGTCAGTGTCGGCATTCGAACAACGCAACTCAGAGGAGAAGATCAGGTTCTGCACTTCGTTCCCAATCGGAATATCACCGTCGTCAGCAATTTCTCACGCACAGACTAGACCTGTTATTTTAAGTAATTTGTGGTACAATAGAAAGAGTTTAATAAAGGAGAAAAGATGGTTTTAGAAAAGCAGTTGGGCAATGGTTGTACCTGGATAGACCTTGATGTGGATAAGATTAAAAATATGGAAGATCTTTCTGACATCTATGGATTGGACAAGGAAACCATTGAGTATGCTCTGGATAGAAATGAACGAGCTCATATGGATTATAACCGTGAAACGGAGACGGTAACCTTTATTTATAATGTTCTTGATTTAGAAAAAGACAAAGAATATTATGAAGCGATTCCCATGACCTTTATCGTCGAAAGACAACGAATGATTACCATCAGCAACCATAAGAATGCTTATGTCATTGATCAGATGTCAGCTTATCTGGATAGCCATGAGTCGCTTTCTATTTACAAGTTTCTCTTTGCTGGTTTAGAGATTATCAGTAACGCTTATTATCCTGTCATTGAAGAGATGGATAAAAGTAAGGACGAAATTAGTGCCTTGCTACGTCAAACTACAACAAAGAAAAATCTCTTCGCCCTCTCTGACTTGGAGACTGGTATGGTTTACTTGACAGCAGCAGCAAAACAAAATCGACTCCTCTTGGAACATATCCAGGGCCATGCTCTTTATCGGAGATTTAATGATGTCGAACGAGAGCAGTTTGATGATGCCATGATTGAAGCCCATCAGTTGGTGTCTATGACAGACTTGATTTCTCAAGTCTTGCAACAACTCTCAGCTTCTTACAACAACATCCTAAACAATAACTTGAATGATAGTTTGTCAATTTTGACTATTATCTCCGTCTTACTAGCAGTACTTGCGGTTATTACAGGTTTCTTCGGAATGAATGTTCCTCTACCATTTACAGAAGAGCCAAATGCTTGGATTTATATCTTAATGACTAGCTTGATTTTATGGGTGGCCTTATCTCAATGGCTGAAGAAAATTACTAGAAAATAAAAGAAAAGGAGCCAAAATGGTGATTGAAAACTACATGCCAGACTTTGCTGTGGAAGCAGTCTATGATCTGACAGTCCCAAGCCTGCAGGCGCATGGAATCAAGGCTGTTTTGGTCGATTTGGACAATACCCTCATTGCTTGGAACAACCCTGACGGGACGCCAGAGATGAAGCAATGGCTACATGATCTTCGGGACGCGGGCATTCGCATTATTGTGGTATCAAATAACACTAAAAAACGCGTCCAACGAGCAGTTGAGAAGTTTGGGATTGATTACGTTTATTGGGCTCTGAAGCCCTTCACATTTGGGATTGACCGTGCCATGAAGGAATTCCACTATGAGAAAAGCGAAGTGGTCATGGTCGGCGACCAGCTCATGACAGATATACGAGCAGCCCACCGTGCAGGCATTCGCTCGATTTTAGTCAAACCCTTGGTCCAACATGACTCGATCAAAACACAGATCAACCGAGCTCGTGAGCGCCGTGTGAAGCGAAAAATCACTGAAAAGTACGGACCGATTACATATAAAAAAGGAATTTAACTATGGAAGAAATTCTCTGTATTGGTTGTGGAGCAACCATTCAGACGACAGATAAGGCTGGTCTTGGTTTTACCCCCCAGTCGGCACTTGAAAAAGGTTTGGAAACTGGCGAAGTCTATTGCCAACGCTGTTTCCGTCTCCGCCACTATAATGAAATCACGGATGTCCAGTTGACGGACGATGATTTCCTCAAGCTCTTGCACGAGGTGGGAGACAGTGATGCCTTGGTAGTTAATGTCATTGATATCTTTGATTTTAATGGCTCTGTTATCCCAGGCTTGCCACGTTTTGTCTCGGGCAATGATGTCCTCTTGGTGGGAAATAAAAAAGATATCTTGCCCAAGTCTGTTAAACCAGGCAAGATTAGCCAGTGGCTCATGGAACGTGCCCACGAAGAAGGACTTCGTCCAGTCGATGTCGTCTTAACTTCGGCCCAAAACAAACATGCTATTAAGGAAGTCATTGACAAGATTGAACACTACCGTAAGGGTCGTGATGTTTATGTGGTCGGTGTGACCAACGTTGGAAAATCAACTCTAATCAATGCTATTATCCAAGAAATTACGGGTGATCAGAA
This sequence comes from Streptococcus mitis, assembly GCF_023109235.1. Classification (GTDB taxonomy): domain Bacteria; phylum Bacillota; class Bacilli; order Lactobacillales; family Streptococcaceae; genus Streptococcus; species Streptococcus mitis_DA. The sequence continues at coordinate 136,440 of NZ_JALDUC010000003.1, read as the reverse complement.
TGTCATCACGACTTCGCGCTTCCCAGGGACAACCTTGGACAAAATCGAGATTCCGCTTGATGACGGTTCTTATATCTACGATACACCAGGGATTATCCACCGTCACCAGATGGCTCACTACTTGACGGCCAAAAACCTCAAGTATGTCAGTCCTAAAAAGGAAATCAAACCTAAAACCTATCAGCTCAATCCTGAACAAACCCTGTTTTTAGGAGGTCTCGGACGTTTTGACTTTATATCAGGAGAAAAACAAGGATTTACTGCTTTCTTTGACAATGAACTCAAACTCCATCGTACCAAACTTGAAGGCGCTAGTGCTTTCTACGATAAGCACGTCGGAACCCTTCTGACACCGCCAAATAGCAAGGAAAAAGAAGATTTTCCAAAATTAGTCCAGCATGTATTTAATATTAAGGAGAAGACTGACCTAGTCATCTCAGGCCTAGGCTGGATCCGCGTAACAGGAACTGCCAAAGTCGCCGTCTGGGCACCAGAAGACGTCGCCATTGTCACACGAAAAGCAATTATTTAAACACAGAAAGGAAAGAGTTATCTAGATTCGGGCGAGTCCTGCGAGCCCGTAGAGAATACTTTTCGCCGTGGTGTTAGTTGGTACAAGTGATTGTACCAACTGCGGAAAATTTGAGACCTTAGGCTCAAATTTTAGTCATGAAAGTCCAAAGGACTTTGCTGACGTCCGCCACCACTTTAGAAAAGTATAAAAAGAAACTCTTTTAAAGAAATTATGTCATTAACATCAAAACAACGTGCCTTCCTCAACAGCCAGGCACACACCCTCAAACCCATCATCCAAATCGGAAAAAATGGACTCAACGACCAAATCAAAACCAGCGTCCGTCAGGCACTTGACGCCCGTGAATTGATCAAGGTGACTCTTTTGCAAAATACCGATGAAAATATCCACGAAGTAGCTGAAATCTTGGAAGAAGAAATCGGTGTGGATACAGTCCAAAAAATTGGCCGTATTTTGATTTTGTTTAAACAATCCAGCAAAAAAGAAAATCGCAAGATTTCTAAAAAAGTCAAAGAAATCTAAAAAAACTACTCCAAACAACTGTTTTTACAGAGAAATAAAGGAGACTAGCCTATGGCAATCGAACTATTGACTCCCTTTACCAAGGTAGAGTTGGAGCCAGAAATCAAGGAGAGAAAACGCAAACAAGTTGGGATTTTAGGGGGGAATTTTAACCCTGTTCACAATGCCCATCTGATCGTTGCGGACCAAGTACGACAACAGTTGGGACTGGATCAAGTTCTGCTCATGCCCGAATACCAACCTCCTCATGTAGATAAAAAGGAAACCATCCCTGAGCACCATCGTCTCAAGATGCTTGAGTTGGCGATTGAGGGGATTGAAGGCCTAGCCATTGAAACAATCGAGCTAGAGCGAAAGGGGATTTCTTATACCTATGACACCATGAAAATCTTGACAGAGCAAAATCCAGACACCGATTATTACTTTATCATCGGTGCTGACATGGTGGACTATCTGCCTAAGTGGTACCGAATTGATGAGCTGGTCGACATGGTTCAGTTTGTGGGGGTTCAGCGTCCACGCTACAAGGCAGGGACTTCCTATCCAGTTATCTGGGTGGATGTGCCTCTCATGGATATTTCGTCCAGCATGGTGCGGGATTTCCTTGCCCAAGGTCGAAAACCTAACTTTCTCCTACCTCAGCCGGTGCTAGACTACATCGAGAAGGAGGGGCTCTACTGATGGCTTATCAAGACTATATCAACTGTTCCCGTGAGGCTTTGTTGGAAAAAATGGCAGAGCTTCTACCCGAGAAACGGTTAACCCATTGTTTGGGGGTGGAGCGTGCAGCCATAGAACTGGCTCAGCGCTTTGGTGTGGATAGTGAAAAAGCAGGACTAGCAGGCCTTCTTCATGACTACGCTAAAAAGCTGTCAGATCAGGAATTTCTGGATTTGATTGACCGTTACCAATTAGACCCTGACCTTAAAAACTGGGGCAATAATGTCTGGCATGGTATGGTTGGCATCTACAAGATTCAAGAAGATTTGAATTTGCAAGACTCTGAAATCCTGCGAGCTATTGAAATCCATACAGTTGGGGCTGGTCAGATGACAGACCTAGATAAGGTTATCTATGTAGCAGACTATATCGAGCATAATCGATCCTTTCCTGGAGTAGATGTGGCGCGTGAGATTGCAAGTCTATCGCTTAATAAGGCTGTGGCCTACGAAACAGCTCGTACCGTGGAGCATCTAGCTCATCAGTTATTTCCCATCTATCCCCAAACCCTTGAAACCTATAACGCCTTTGTGCACTATTTGAAAGAGGACTAAATGAAGACGGCTTTTATAATCATTGATGTTCAGAATATTTTAGTGGAAACCGGTTTTCAGACAAATAGTCTATTGGAAAAAATTTCTTATTTACAAAACCATGCTAGAAGTAAGAATATCGAAATTATCTATGTTCAACATATTGAGAATCCTGAAGCTCAAACATCAGAAGATTGGCAGTTATCTGCGCTTTTAAATCGAAAACCTGATGAAAAGGTCTTTCAGAAGAAGTATAATAGTATTTTCAAAGAAACTGGCTTAAAAGAATACTTGGATAAACAGGGGATTGAAAAATTAGTTTTATGTGGCATGCAGACAGAATATTGTGTGGATACCTCTGTCAAGGTTGCCTTTGAATATGGCTATAAGCTGATTATTCCAGAAGGTGCTGTCACAACCTTTGATGGGGATGACATTCCAGCAGAAACGATAAATGAATTTTATGAGGACATTTGGGAGAATCGCTTTGCAGATGTCCTAGATTATAAAAATATTTTTTAAAAGAGGACTAAATGAACGAAAAAGAATTACTAGAACTAGTCGTGAAAGCGGCTGATGAGAAACGTGCGGAGGATATCCTCGCACTTGACGTACAAGATTTGACTAGCGTGACGGATTACTTTGTTATTACTAGTTCAATGAATAGCCGTCAGTTGGATGCTATCGCTGATAATATCCGTGAAAAAGTAGCGGAAGCAGGATTTAAAGGCAGTCATGTCGAAGGCGACGCAGCTGGAGGTTGGGTCTTGCTGGATCTTGGTGCTGTTGTCGTGCATGTCTTTTCAGAAGAAATGCGTGCCCACTATAACTTAGAAAAGCTATGGCATGAGGCGGAGTCAGTAGATATTTCAGAAGCTCTTGCTTAGAAGACGAACTCAGTTGTAGCCAACTGGGTTTCTTTGCTTATTTTAGAAAAAATGGATAGAAAGGTATAGGGCGAGTGGTGTTTGCCATGGAGGCTCTTGGTATCATGATTATGGCAACTTATGAAACCTTTGCGGCGGTCTATGATGCGGTCATGGACGATAGTTTATATGATAAATGGACGGATTTTTCTCTGGGTCATTTGCCTAAGACAAAGGAGAGAAAAAAACTCTTGGAATTGGCTTGTGGGACAGGCATCCAGTCTGTACGCTTTTCTCAAGCTGGTTTTGATGTGACTGGACTTGACTTGAGCGCAGATATGCTGAAGATTGCGGAGAAGAGAGCGGCTTCAGCCAAACAAAAGATTGATTTTATTGAAGGCAATATGTTGGATTTGTCCAAGGTAGGTCAATACGACTTTGTCACTTGTTATTCGGACTCTATCTGCTACATGCAGGATGAGGTGGAAGTAGGGGATGTTTTTAAGGAAGTGTATAATGCCCTTAATGAAGATGGAGTTTTCATCTTTGATGTGCATTCGACCTACCAGACAGACGAAGTTTTTCCAGGCTATTCTTATCATGAAAATGCAGAAGATTTCGCCATGCTATGGGATACCTATGAGGATGCGGCGCCTCACTCTATCGTTCATGAGTTGACTTTCTTTGTCAAGGAAGCGGATGGTTCCTTTAGTCGCCACGATGAAGTGCATGAGGAGCGAACCTATGAGGTCTTGACCTATGATATTTTGCTGGAACAGGCCGGATTCAAATCCTTCAAACTCTTTGCGGACTTTGAAGACAAAGAGCCAACAGAAACCAGCACCCGTTGGTTTTTTGTGGCGCAGAAGTAGGAGATTATCATGACCATCACGGGTATTATCGCGGAGTTCAATCCTTTTCATAATGGCCACAAATACCTGCTTGAGCAGACGAAGGGGTTGAAAATTGTGGCCATGTCTGGGAATTTCATGCAGAGAGGCGAGCCTGCTATCGTGGACAAGTGGACACGAGCCCAGATGGCGCTTGAAAATGGTGCTGATCTGGTAGTGGAACTGCCCTTTTTAGTCAGTGTTCAGGCGGCGGATTTCTTTGGCCAAGGGGCTGTGGATATCTTGGCTCGGTTGGGTATTGATAGCCTCGCTTTTGGAACAGAAGAAGTTCTGGATTATCAAAAAATCGCTGACTTATACGCAGAGCAAGGTAGAGAGATGGAGAATTTTGTGGAAAATCTGCCTGATTCTCTCTCCTATCCCCAGAAAACCCAAGCCATGTGGAAGGAATTTGCTGGTCTTGATTTTTCAGGCCATACACCCAATCATGTTCTTGCTTTGGCCTATGCCAAGGCGGTTGCGGGACGAAATATCAAGCTGTATCCGATTCAGCGTCAGGGGGCTGGTTACCATTCTGTGGACCAGGATGTGGACTTCGCCTCGGCGACAGCCCTCCGTCAGCACCAAAGGGACAAAGATTTCTTAGAACGATTTATGCCTTCTGTTGCCCTATTTGAGCAGACCAGTAAAGTGAGCTGGGAAGACTATTTTCCTTTGCTCCGCTATCAAATCTTGTCAAATCCCGACATAACCACCATCTATCAGGTCAATCAAGAAATGGCTGTGCGCATTAAAGAGACCATCAAGACAGTCCAGTCTGTGGAAGACTTGGTTGAGGCGGTTGCGACCAAACGTTACACCAAGGCGCGTGTCAGACGCATTTTGACCTATATCTTGGTGCAGGCTAGAGAAAGTGACTTGCCAGAAGGCATCCATGTTCTTGGCTTTACTGAAAAAGGCAGGCAACATCTCAAGTCTTTGAAAGGGCAGGTCGATCTAGTCAGCCGAATTGGCAAAGAACCTTGGGATGCTATGACCCAAAAGGCAGACCAGATTTACCAACTGGGAAATCCAAGTATAGCAGAGCAGAATTTTGGAAGAGTGCCGATTAAATAGAATCAAACTAAGTCTACTGAAAGGTAGGCTTTTTGAGATTTTTTACGAATAAATAGATAGAGAAGAAAATCTTGTACAAGTTCCTGACAATTTCTTTCTTTTCGTGTATAATAGTGGAAAAGAGGTAAAACGAGGTATGGTTATGGAAGCAGTTCTTTACTCAACATTCCGAAATCATTTAAAGGACTACATGAAAAAGGTAAATGATGAATTTGAGCCTTTGACGGTGGTTAATAAAAATCCAGACGAGGACATTGTAGTCCTTTCAAAGAGCGAGTGGGATAGTATTCAGGAAACCCTGAGAATCGCTCAAAATAAGGAACTTTCTGATAAGGTTTTGCGAGGAATGGCTCAAGTCCGTACTGGAAGTACTCAGGTCCATGTTATTGAGGAGTGAGAAATGCTGCTCAAGTTTACAGAAGATGCCTGGGCTGATTATTGCTACTGGCAAAATCAGGATAAGAAAACCCTAAAACGAATCAACAAACTAATCAAGGATATTCAACGCGATCCATTTACAGGAATTGGTAAACCAGAACCACTCAAGTATGACTACCAAGGAGCATGGTCACGTCGTATTGATGCAGAAAATCGCTTGATTTATATGATGGATGGAGATAGCGTGGCTTTCTTGTCCTTTAAAGATCATTACTAAGTCTACTGCAAAGTAGGCTTTTTAAATAACAAGTTTATTTTAGTGATTGTGCCCTAAATTCCTCAAAACATATTCTATTTTAGGTTTGTGAAAATCACTTTTTTATGGTAGAATGTAAAAGAATGTATGTCATTCGGAATAACAATAAAATGAGGTGAAAACATGGAAATCATGTCGCTTGCGATTGCTGTTTTTGCCGTCATCATTGGTTTAGTCATTGGATATGTCAGCATCTCAGCTAAGATGAAATCATCTCAGGAAGCTGCGGAGTTGATGCTTTTAAATGCTGAACAAGAAGCAACTAATTTACGTGGACAAGCTGAGCGTGAAGCGGATTTACTTGTTAATGAAGCTAAACGTGAAAGCAAGTCTCTTAAAAAAGAAGCACTATTGGAGGCCAAAGAAGAAGCCAGAAAATACCGTGAAGAAGTGGACGCTGAATTCAAATCAGAACGTCAAGAACTCAAACAAATCGAAAGTCGTTTGACAGAGAGAGCTGCTAGCCTTGATCGTAAGGACGACAATTTGACGAGTAAAGAACAAACACTTGAACAAAAAGAACAAAGTATTTCTGATAGAGCGAAAAACCTTGATGCGCGTGAAGAGCAATTAGAGGAAGTCGAAAGACAAAAAGAAGCAGAACTAGAGCGTATTGGTGCCCTGTCTCAGGCAGAAGCACGAGATATTATCTTGGCACAGACAGAGGAAAACTTGACCAAGGAGATTGCTAGCCGCATTCGCGAAGCTGAGCAAGAGGTCAAGGAACGTTCTGACAAAATGGCCAAGGACATCTTAGTTCAAGCTATGCAACGTATTGCTGGTGAATATGTAGCGGAGTCAACAAACTCAACGGTTCATCTGCCAGACGATACTATGAAGGGACGCATTATTGGTCGTGAAGGTCGTAACATTCGCACCTTTGAAAGTTTGACTGGGGTTGATGTGATTATCGACGATACACCAGAAGTGGTGACCTTGTCAGGATTTGACCCGATTCGTCGTGAGATTGCCCGTATGACTATGGAAATGTTGCTCAAAGATGGTCGTATCCACCCAGCTCGTATCGAAGAGTTGGTTGAGAAAAACCGTCAAGAGATTGACAATAAGATCCGTGAATACGGTGAGGCTGCTGCCTATGAAATTGGTGCGCCAAACCTTCATCCAGACTTGATGAAGATTATGGGACGTTTGCAGTTCCGTACTTCTTATGGACAAAATGTCTTGCGTCATTCGATTGAGGTTGCTAAGTTGGCTGGTATCATGGCGAGCGAACTTGGTGAAAATGCGGCTCTTGCCCGTCGTGCTGGATTCCTTCACGATATCGGAAAAGCCATTGACCGTGAGGTTGAGGGTAGCCACGTTGAAATCGGTATGGAATTGGCCCGTAAGTACAAGGAACATCCAGTTGTGGTTAATACGATTGCTAGCCACCACGGAGATGTTGAAGCTGAGAGCGTCATTGCAGTTATCGTTGCTGCAGCAGACGCCTTGAGCGCAGCTCGTCCAGGTGCTCGTAGTGAGTCTCTTGAAAGCTACATCAAGCGTCTCCATGATTTGGAAGAAATTGCTAACGGCTTTGAAGGGGTACAAAATAGCTTTGCCCTTCAAGCAGGACGTGAAATCCGCATCATGGTCAATCCAGGACAAATCAAGGACGACAAAGTCACAATCTTAGCTCATAAAGTTCGTGAGAAAATTGAAAACAATCTCGATTACCCAGGAAATATCAAGGTAACCGTGATTCGCGAGCTTCGTGCAGTAGATTATGCTAAATAAATAAGAAAGAGCAGTTGAAAAATTACTGCTTTTTTGTTACACTAGATAGAAAGACTGTAAAGGATAATTTGGCTTTTGCCATTATTCTAGAGAAATGTTATTTCACAGACTGACTAAAAGGAGACACAATGGCAGACCGAGGCTTACTAATCGTTTTTTCAGGTCCTTCAGGGGTTGGAAAAGGAACGGTTAGAAGAGAGATTTTTGAGAGTTCTGAAAACCAATTTCAATACTCTGTATCGATGACGACACGCGCACAACGTCCCGGAGAAGTGGACGGTGTTGACTATTTCTTCCGTACTCGTGAAGAGTTTGAAGAGCTGATTCGTCAAGGACAGATGTTGGAATACGCAGAATATGTCGGCAACTACTATGGAACTCCTCTGACCTATGTCAATGAAACCTTGGACAAGGGAATCGATGTTTTCCTTGAAATTGAAGTTCAAGGTGCTCTTCAGGTCAAGAAAAAGGTTCCAGATGCTGTCTTTATCTTTCTGACACCACCAGATTTGGATGAATTGCAAGATCGTTTGGTAGGTCGTGGAACAGACAGTGCAGAAGTGATTGCCCAACGAATCGAAAAAGCCAAGGAAGAAATTGCCCTCATGCGTGAGTATGATTATGCGATTGTCAACGATCAGGTGCCCCTAGCTGCTGAGCGTGTCAAACGTGTTATCGAAGCAGAGCACTTCCGTGTGGATCGTGTCATTGGTCACTATCAGGAGATGTTGCCAAAATCTCCAACTACCCGATAAAATTTAGAAAATAGGTACAAGTAAATGATGTTAAAACCCTCTATTGATACCTTGCTTGACAAGGTTCCTTCAAAATATTCACTCGTAATCTTGGAAGCAAAACGTGCCCACGAATTAGAAGCAGGTGCGCCAGCAACTCAAGGTTTCAAGTCTGAAAAATCAACTCTTCGCGCTTTAGAAGAAATCGAATCAGGAAACGTTACAATTCACCCAGATCCAGAAGGAAAACGTGAAGCAGTTCGTCGCCGTATCGAAGAAGAAAAACGCCGCAAAGAAGAAGAAGAAAAGAAAATCAAAGAGCAAATCGCTAAAGAAAAAGAAGATGGTGAAAAAATTTAAGGTTGGGGGGACTCAATCTTATTTTTTCTATTGCAAGAATGTACTGATACTCAATGAAAATCAAAAAGCAAACTAGGAAGCTAGCCGCAAGCTGTACTTGAGTACGGTAAGGCGACGCTGACGTGGTTTGAATTTGATTTTCGAAGAGTATGACAAGGAGGAGGTGAGAAGATGACCATAGCAAAGATTATAGTAGATGTGCCCTTGATGCAGACAGACCAGCCCTATAGTTACAGGATTCCGGAGGAGTTTGAGGGAATGCTGGAGGTTGGGATGCGAGTTCATGTACCCTTTGGTAAGGGGAATCGCTTGATTCAAGGGATTGTTCTTGGTTTGGAGTCTCAAGCAGATGAAGAAGAGATGGAGCAAGATTTAAAAGATATTGTCGAGGTGCTGGATTTTTCTCCTGTTCTCACGCAAGAACAACTCTGGCTGGCTGAGGAGCTTCGCAAATCTGTCTTCTCCTACAAAATCTCTATCCTCAAGGCCATGTTGCCGGGATTTCTAAATTCCAGCTATGACAAGATTCTCTATCCTCTGGAAGGTCTGAGTCAGGAAGACCGAGTGCGTCTATTTGGTTCAGAAGATTCGCTAGCCTTTTCTTCTCTAGATTTAGCTAAGCAAGCTGAAATGATGCATTTGACTAGAAAAGGTCTGCTTGGTCTGGAATATCAGGCAGTCGATCAAAAGAAGGTCAAAACTCAGTCCTGGTATGAGGTGAATCTTGCTCAATTAGAAGGTGTCGAGATTTCTGCGCGTGCCAAGAAAAAGTTAGAATTGAGAGATTATTTGCTGTCTCATCCTGAGAGTGCTTCCTTGGTTAGTTTGCTGGAGATCTATTCGCGGGAGCAAGTTAACTTCTTTGTGGAACAAGGTGCTGTTTCCATAGTCCAAAAGGAAGTGCAACGCTCGGCTGCTTATTTTGAAGGGATTGAAGCAAGTCAGCCTTTGGAATTGAATGCAGAACAAAGACAGGCGCGTGATGCGGTTGTGAGTGCGATTGGTAGTCACCAGGCTCCCTTCCTCCTTCAAGGGATTACAGGAAGTGGGAAGACAGAAATTTACTTGCAGATTATCCAAGGGACCTTGGACAAGGGCAAGACAGCTATTTTGCTGGTACCTGAGATTTCTCTGACTCCACAGATGACGGAGCGTTTTATTGCTCGATTTGGTGAGAAAGTGGCCATCCTTCACTCAGGTTTGTCTAATGGTGAAAAGTATGATGAATGGCGCAAGGTAGAACGTGGCGATGCCCAAGTTGTTGTTGGTGCTAGATCGGCCATCTTTGCTCCGCTGAAAAATCTGGGTGTTATGATTATCGATGAGGAGCATGAAGCAACTTATAAGCAGGATAGTAATCCTCGTTACCATGCTAGAGAGGTTGCTATTTTACGGGCTCAGTATAATCAAGCAGCTCTGGTACTTGGATCTGCGACACCGAGCTTAGAGAGCCGTGCTCGGGCTGGAAAAGGCGTCTATCAACATTTGCGTTTGACCAAACGTGCCAATCCTTTAGCTACCATTCCTGAGGTTCAAGTGATTGATTTTCGGGACTATATTGGACAAAATGAGACGTCAAACTTTACGCCTCCTTTGCTAGAAGCTATTCAGGACCGTCTGGCTAAAAAAGAGCAGGTAGTTCTCATGCTAAACCGCCGTGGTTATTCTAGTTTTGTTATGTGTAGGGAGTGTGGGACTGTGGATACTTGTCCCAACTGTGATATTTCCCTGACCTTGCACATGGATACCAAGACCATGAATTGCCATTATTGTGGTTTTTCAAAGGACATTCCTCAAGTCTGCCCTAACTGTAAGAGTCGCAGCATTCGTTACTATGGGACAGGGACTCAGAAGGCTTATGACGAGCTGACAGAACTCTTTCCTCAAGCCCGTATTTTGCGGATAGATGTGGATACGACGCGTAAGAAAGGTAGCCATCAAGCTCTACTTGACCAGTTTGGTCGAGGGGAAGCAGATATTTTACTAGGTACTCAGATGATTGCCAAGGGATTGGATTTTCCCAATGTGACCCTAGTCGGAGTTCTCAATGCGGATACAGCCTTAAATCTGCCTGATTTCCGTTCTTCTGAGAGAACCTTCCAACTTTTGACTCAGGTGGCAGGTCGGGCAGGACGTGCTGAAAAAGCTGGTCAGGTTTTGATTCAGTCCTATAATCCGCAGCACTACGCTATTCGATATGCAAAAGAGCAGGACTACGAAGGCTTTTATGCCTATGAAATGGGAATCAGACGACAATTAGGCTATCCACCTTACTATTTCACTATTGGCATTACCCTTTCTCACAAGAAGGAAGAAGAGGTGGTCAAACGTGCCTATGAAGTCATGAACATTTTACGGTCAGGCTTATCAGATACCAGTAACATTCTTGGGCCGACGCCCAAACCCATCGCACGTACCCACAACCTCTATCATTACCAGATTTTAATTAAATACCGTTTAGAAGATGAGCTGGGGCCGACCCTCAACCAGGTCTTGGCCTTGACTCAAGAACGGGAAAATAGTGAGCTCCGTCTCAGCATTGACCATGAGCCACAGCAATTTTTATAAGAAGGAGAAGATATGACAAAATTAATCTTTATGGGGACCCCCGACTTTTCAGCAACTGTCTTAAAAGGACTTTTGACAGATGACCGTTATGAAATTCTAGCTGTCGTAACCCAGCCAGACCGTGCTGTTGGTCGTAAAAAAGTTATCCAAGAAACCCCAGTCAAGCAGGCTGCCAAGAAAGCAGGCCTTCCTATTTATCAACCTGAAAAATTATCTGGAAGTCCAGAGATGGAAGCTATTATGAAGCTAGGAGCAGATGGAATTGTGACTGCTGCTTTTGGGCAGTTTCTCCCGAGTAAACTCCTTGATAGCATGGACTTTGCAGTCAATGTTCACGCTTCCCTCCTTCCTAAACACCGTGGTGGTGCTCCAATCCATTATGCCTTGATTCAAGGGGATGATGAAGCTGGTGTGACCATTATGGAGATGGTTAAGGAAATGGATGCAGGAGATATGATTTCTCGTCGCAGTATTCCTATCACGGATGAGGACAATGTCGGTACCTTGTTTGAAAAATTGGCGCTAGTTGGTCGTGATTTGCTTTTGGACACTTTACCGGCTTATATTGCTGGGGAAATCAAACCTGAACCGCAGGATCCAAGTCAGGTTACCTTCTCTCCCAATATCCAGCCAGAGGAAGAAAAACTGGATTGGAGTAAAAGCAATCGTCAACTATTCAACCAAGTCCGTGGGATGAACCCCTGGCCTGTTGCCCATACTTTCCTTAAGGGTGACCGCTTTAAGATTTATGAAGCGCTACCAGTAGAAGGTCAGGGAAATCCAGGTGAGATCCTCTCTATCGGCAAGAAAGAATTGATTGTCGCAACGGCAGAAGGAGCTCTATCCCTCAAACAAGTGCAACCAGCTGGTAAGCCTAAGATGGATATTGCTTCCTTCCTCAATGGAGTTGGACGGACATTGACTGTAGGAGAACGATTTGGTGACTAAAGTAGAAACGGCAAGAAGTTTAGCTTTAGCAATATTAGAGGATGTTTTTGTTAATCAAGCATACTCAAACATTGCTTTAAATAAGCATCTCAAGGGAAGTCAGCTCTCTGCAGCAGACAAGGGTTTGGTGACCGAGCTGGTCTATGGAACGGTGTCCCGTAAACTGACTCTGGAATGGTACCTATCCCACTTTATCGAAGACAGAGACCAGTTAGACAGCTGGCTTTATGTTCTGCTTCTCATGAGTGCCTACCAGCTCAGCTATCTGGACAAGATTCCAGACCATGCTGTGGTCAATGAAGCAGTGGAATTTGCCAAAGTCCGTAAAAAAGGCAGTGAAAAATTAGTCAACGCCGTCCTTCGTCGTATCCTACGTGAAGGTTGGCCAGATATTGCCAGCATCAAACGAAAAAATAAGCATGATTCCATTGCCTATTCTCTCCCGGTTTGGTTAATTGCCAAGCTCAAGGAAGAATACGGAGAGGAGCGAGCGCAAGCTATTTTTGAAAGTCTCTTGGTGCGAAACAAAGCCAGTATTCGTGTAACAGATTTAAGCCGAAAAGAGGAAATCCAAGCCTTGTTGGAGGCCAGTGCTTCATCCTTGTCTCCTTCTGGTCTGGTTAAGGAGCAAGGACATTTTGCAGGCCATGATTTGTTTGCGGATGGAGCTATTACCATCCAAGATGAATCCAGTCAGCTTGTTGCTCCGACGCTTGATTTACAAGGTGATGAGCAGGTTCTAGATGCCTGTGCTGCTCCGGGTGGAAAAACATCCCATATAGCCTCTTATCTTACGACAGGTCAGGTTACGGCCCTGGATTTGTACGACCACAAGTTGGACCTGATCCAAGAAAATGCCCAACGTCTGGGAGTTGCAGACCGGGTTCAAACGCAAAAATTAGATGCCAGAAAGGTTCATGAGTTTTTTGGTAAGAATTCTTTTGATAAGATTTTGGTGGATGCTCCCTGTTCAGGAATCGGTCTGCTGCGCCGGAAACCAGATATCAAATACAATAAAGAAACGGCAGATTTCGCGTCCTTACAGGAAATTCAGCTAGAAATATTAGGTAGTGTTTGTCAAACACTACGCAAAGGTGGTATAATAACTTATAGTACCTGTACTATTGTCTCAGAGGAGAACTTTCAAGTCGTTCAGGCATTTTTAGAAAGTCATCCTGAATTTGAGCAGGTAAAACTAGAACATGAATGTAAGGATATCATGAAAGATGGTTGTATTCTCATTACACCTGAATTGTATGGAAGTGATGGATTTTTCATCAGCCAATTTCGCAAGATATCGGATTAGGAAGGAACTGACATATGGAAATTTCAATATTAACGGATGTTGGTCAAAAACGAACAAATAACCAAGACTATGTCAACCACTACGTCAACAGAGCAGGTCGTACTATGATTATCTTAGCTGACGGGATGGGAGGACACCGTGCAGGAAATATCGCGAGTGAAATGGCGGTTACAGATTTAGGTATCGCTTGGGTAGATACCCAAATTGATACCATCAACGAGGTGCGTGAATGGTTTGCTAACAACCTTGAGATTGAAAATCAAAGGATTAACCAATTGGGACAAAATGAAGCCTATAAAGGAATGGGGACAACCCTTGAGGCTGTAGCCATTATTGATAATCAGGCTATTTATGCTCACATCGGAGATTCTCGTATCGGTTTGATTCGTGGAGAAGAATACCACCAGTTAACGAGCGACCATTCTTTAGTCAATGAATTGCTTAAGGCTGGTCAATTGACACCTGAAGAAGCTGCTAGCCATCCACAGAAAAATATTATTACCCAGTCAATCGGTCAAAAAGATGAAATTCAGCCTGATTTTGGAATGATCACCCTTGAGCCTGGGGACTATCTCTTACTCAATAGTGATGGTTTGACAAATATGATTTCAGGCAGTGAGATTTCTGATATTGTAACCAGCGACATTTCTTTGGCAGATAAGGCAGCAACCTTGATCCGTTTTGCCAATAATGCTGGTGGTTTAGACAACATCACAGTTGCCCTTATTGCTGTTACTGAGGAGGAAACAGAATGATCCAAATCGGCAAGATTTTTGCCGGGCGGTATCGGATTCTCAAACAGATTGGTCGAGGAGGCATGGCAGATGTTTACTTGGCTAAAGATTTGATTCTAGACGGGGAAGAAGTGGCAGTAAAGGTCCTGAGGACCAACTACCAGACAGACCCGATTGCTGTGGCGCGTTTCCAGCGGGAAGCAAGAGCCATGGCGGATCTGGACCATCCTCATATCGTTCGGATTACAGATATCGGTGAAGAAGAGGGACAACAGTATCTCGCAATGGAATATGTTGCTGGATTAGACCTCAAACGCTATATCAAGGAACATCACCCTCTTTCAAATGAAGAAGCGGTTCGAATCATGGGACAAATCCTCTTGGCTATGCGCTTAGCCCATACTCGAGGAATTGTTCACAGGGATTTGAAACCGCAAAATATCCTTTTGACCCCAGATGGGACTGCCAAAGTTACAGACTTTGGGATTGCAGTAGCTTTTGCAGAGACAAGTTTGACTCAGACCAACTCAATGCTAGGTTCCGTTCATTATTTATCGCCAGAGCAGGCGCGTGGTTCTAAAGCAACTGTGCAGAGTGATATCTATGCCATGGGGATTATTTTCTATGAGATGCTGACAGGTCATATTCCTTACGATGGGGATAGTGCAGTGACCATCGCCCTCCAGCATTTCCAGAAACCTCTGCCGTCGGTTATAGCTGAAAATCCATCTGTGCCTCAGGCTTTAGAAAATGTTGTTATCAAGGCAACTGCTAAGAAATTGACAGATCGCTACAAATCAGTCGCTGAAATGTATGTGGATTTGTCGAGTAGTTTGTCTTATAATCGTCGTAATGAACCAAAGCTAGTCTTTGAAGATGCGACTAAGGCAGATACTAAAACTCTTCCTAAAGTTCCACAAAGTACCTTGACTTCTATTCCTAAAGCTCCGGTACAAGAGGGAAGACCTCAACCTAAGCCCCAGCCTCATCAGACAGAAAAACCAGTACCTAGTCCAAAGCCAACCAAACGCCGTCGTATGAAAGCACGTTATCCAATTTTATTTGCGACCTTCTTGTTGGTTGTGGCATCTTTGGTATGGATTTTATATAGAACGCCCGCTACCATTGCCGTTCCAAAGGTGGCAGGTCAGACGGTTGCGGAAGCTAAAGAAGCGCTTAAGAAAGCCAATTTTGAGGTTGGTGAAGAAAAAACAGAGGCTAGTGATAAGGTTGAAGAAGGTCGTGTTATTCGTACCGATCCTGACGCTGGTACGACACGCAAAGAAGGAACAAAAATTAATTTGATTGTGTCTTCTGGTCAGCAATCCTTCCAACTTGGAAATTATCTTGGAAGAAAGTCCAGTGATGTAGTGGCAGAATTGAAGGGCAAGAAGGTTCCAGAAAATCTGATTAAGATTGAGGAAGAAGAATCCAACGAAATCGAACCCGGTACAATCATGAAACAAAGTTTACCGGAGGGAACAACCTATGATCTTAGCAAGGCAACTCAAATAGTTTTGACAGTTGCTAAAAAAGTAAATTCTATTTCAATGCCAAGCTATATTGGTTCTAGCCGAGAATTTGCAGTCAATAATCTTACAGAGATATATGACATTAAAAAAGCTAATATCGAAGTTGTAGAAGTTTCTAAAGCTCCTGAAGGAACTGCTGAGGGGACTGTTGTAGAGCAAAGTCCAAAAGCAGGCGAAAAAGTAGACTTGAGCACTACTCGTGTTAAAATTTCTATTTATAAACCCAAAACACCACCGTCAAGTTCCTCTTCAACGTCAGTTCAACGTGGTAACCAAGGTTCACCTACTACTCCAAATCAAGGGAATCAACAAGGTGGCCAGCAAGGGAATCAACAAGGAACGGTTCCTACTCCGAGTCAACCAAATAGTGAAGGAAACCACGAAAATTCTCGTGATTAAACGAATCTTTGTCATGATTTCATGGCAAAGATTTTTTTTGACTCCAGATTTGTGATAGAATAGAGGGAGTTGATAAAAGGAGGAACGCATGGAAGAATCAAGAGAATTAAATGCCGTCATCGATGTGATTATGTTAGCAGGAACCATTCTCCTTAAAAGTGGTTCAGAGATTCATCGTGTAGAAGATACCATGATTCGTATTGCGCATTCGCAGGGAATTTTGGATTGCAATGTTCTGGCTATGCCTGCCGCAATCTTTTTCTCCATTGAAAATACCAATATTTCGCGAATGAAACGTGTGACTTCCTCTTCTTATAATATTGAAAAAGTCTGCGATGTCAACCAGATTTCTCGTCAGTTGGTAGGGGGAAAGCTGGATTTAGAGACGGCCTTCAAGCAATTGACGGCCTTGCAAGCTCAACCTCTTCCCTATACTAAGTTGCAGGTAACTTTGGCTGCGACCTTTAGCGCCCCTTTCTTTTCAATTATGTTTAGTGGAAATATCTACGATGCACTTGGGGCAGGAGTGGCTACCTTATTTGGTTTTGCATTTTCCCTTTATGTGGAAAAATTTATCCGAATTCCTTTTGTGACGGCCTTTGCTGGAGCCTTTGTATTTGGGATGATTGCCCAGTTTTGGGCTCGCTACACAGGCTTTCCTTCAACGGCAGATTTGATTATAGCTGGCGCGGTCATGCCTTTTGTACCAGGAATTGCCTTGACCAATGCGGTTCGTGATATTATGACCAACCACATAAACTCTGGTATGAGTAAGATGTTTGAATCCCTGCTCATTACCCTTGCTTTAGGGGCAGGAACTTCTGTCGCCTTGGTATTGATGAATTAATATGACACTAACAACCTTTTTATTACAAGCAGTAGCAAGTCTTCTTGCTATCATCACTTTTTTAATCGTACTCAATGTGCAACGTTCTATGCTCTTACCAGGAGGAATTTTGGGCATGGCTGTCTGGCTAATTTATCTTTTGCTCAAGGAACCGACCAATGTTATTGTGGCTACTTTTATTGCAGCCATTATCGGTTCTTGTGTCAGCCAGATTTTAAGTATTCTTTATAAGACACCTGCTGTGGTCTTTATCTTGGCCATCTTGGCACCTCTGGTTCCGGGTTATCTCTCCTATCGGACAACTGCCTTTTTTGTGACGGGAGATTACAGTCATGCCATTGCTAGTGCAACCTTAGTTGTTATGTTGGCTTTGGTGATTTCCATTGGAATGGCTAGTGGAACAGTGATTCTCAGACTTTATTCTCACTTACGAAAACAGCATAATGGTTAGAATAATAAGGGACTTGATTTGGTGAATCAAGTCTTTTTTCTCTCTTTTACTGCTATTTGTGATAAAATAGTATAGAACGATTTTTTACAATGAATGATAAAACAGAGGTAAATATGACAATCGGTATTGATAAGATTGGTTTTGCGACCAGTCAATATGTCTTGAAATTACAAGACTTAGCAGAAGCGAGGGGAATTGACCCTGAAAAATTAAGTAAAGGACTCTTACTCAAGGAATTGAGTATTGCGCCTCTAACTGAGGATATCGTGACCTTGGCAGCCAGTGCAAGTGATTCTATTTTAACTGAGCAAGAAAGAGCAGAAATTGATATGGTCATTGTGGCTACTGAGTCAGGAATTGACCAGAGTAAAGCTGCGGCCGTCTTTGTACATGGTTTGCTGGGCATCCAGCCCTTTGCTCGTAGTTTTGAGATTAAAGAAGCCTGCTATGGAGCGACAGCGGCCCTTCATTATGCCAAATTGCATGTGGAAAATTCTCCAGAGTCCAAAGTTTTAGTTATTGCCAGTGATATTGCCAAATATGGTATTGAAACACCTGGAGAACCCACTCAGGGTGCTGGAAGTGTGGCCATGTTGATTACACAGAATCCACGCATTATGGCCTTTAATAACGACAATGTGGCTCAGACTCGTGACATCATGGATTTCTGGCGTCCAAATTACTCAACAACTCCTTATGTAAATGGTGTCTATTCTACCCAGCAATACTTGGATAGTTTGAAAACGACTTGGCTTGAATATCAAAAACGCTACCAGCTTACTTTGGATGATTTTGCAGCTGTTTGCTTCCACTTGCCTTATCCTAAATTAGCGCTAAAAGGCTTGAAAAAAATCATGGATAAGAGCCTGCCTCAAGAGAAAAAAGACCTCTTGCAAAAGCATTTTGACCAGTCTATTCTCTACAGTCAAAAGGTGGGGAATATCTATACAGGTTCCCTCTTCCTCGGACTTTTGTCTCTCTTGGAAAATACAGATAGCTTGAAGGCTGGGGATAAAATTGCCCTTTATAGTTACGGAAGTGGGGCTGTAGCTGAGTTCTTCAGTGGTGCATTGGTTGAAGGATATGAAGCTTATCTGGATAAAGACCGTTTGAACAAGCTCAACCAACGAACTGCCCTGTCTGTTGCAGACTATGAAAAAGTCTTCTTTGAGGAAGTAGACTTAGATGAAACAAATTCTACCCAGTTTTCTGGCTATGAAAATCAAGATTTTGCCTTGGTTGAAATTGTTGACCACCAACGCCGTTATAGCAAGGTTGAAAAATAATGAAGATAAGTTGGAATGGATTTTCTAAAAAATCATACCAAGAGCGCCTCAAGTTGTTACAAGCTCAGGCGCTCCTTAGTCCTGAGAAGCAAGTGAGTTTGGAGCAGGATGAACAGATAAGTGTGACTGTGGCAGACCAGCTGAGTGAGAATGTGGTGGGAACTTTTTCTCTGCCTTATTCGCTGGTTCCAGAGGTCCTTGTCAATGGTCAGGAATACACAGTTCCCTATGTGACAGAAGAACCGTCCGTGGTTGCTGCGGCCAGCTATGCAAGTAAAATCATCAAGCGAGCAGGTGGCTTTACTGCTCAGGTTCATCAGCGCCAGATGATTGGGCAGGTAGCTCTTTATCAAGTTGCTGAACCTGAACAAGCTCAAGAGAAGATTACAAACAAAAAGACTGAGCTCTTGGAACTTGCCAATCAGGCCTATCCTTCTATCGTCAAACGTGGAGGTGGGGCGCGTGATTTGCATGTAGAGCAGATAAAAGGCGAAACTGACTTTCTCGTTGTTTATCTCCATGTCGATACCCAGGAAGCCATGGGTGCTAATATGCTCAACACCATGCTGGAAGCCTTGAAACCAGTCTTAGAAGAACTCTGTCAGGGACAGAGTCTCATGGGGATTCTGTCAAACTACGCGACCGATTCTCTGGTGACTGCAAGTTGTCGTATCGCCTTTCGCTACTTGAGCCGCCAAAAGGATCAAGGACGAGAGATTGCAGAGAAAATTGCGTTGGCTAGTCAGTTTGCGCAGGCTGATCCTTACCGAGCTGCTACTCACAATAAAGGGATTTTTAACGGCATTGATGCCATTTTGATTGCTACTGGTAATGACTGGCGTGCTATTGAGGCAGGAGCTCATGCTTTTGCAAGTCGAGATGGGCGCTACCAAGGTCTTAGTCAATGGACGCTGGACCTTGAAAGAGAAGAATTGGTCGGTGAGATAACCCTGCCTATGCCTGTAGCAACCAAGGGTGGCTCTATTGGTCTCAACCCTCGTGTAGCTCTTAGTCATGAACTACTGGGAAATCCTTCTGCTAAAAAATTAGCCCAGCTTATCGTGTCTATCGGACTTGCTCAAAACTTTGCGGCCCTTAAAGCCTTGGTGAGTACAGGCATCCAGCAAGGTCACATGAAATTGCAGGCCAAATCCTTAGCTCTCCTAGCAGGTGCCAGTGAGGCCGAAGTTGTTCCCCTAGTCGAGCGCCTCATCGCAGATAAAACCTTTAACCTAGAGACAGCCCAGCGTTATTTAGAAAACTTAAGATCATAAAAAACTCAGACGAATTGGTCTGAGTTTTCTTGTGCTTAAATACTTTTTCCAGGTAATAGAGTAACTGGTAAGAAGTAACCAGTTGTCGCGACTTCCTTGCCTTCGATTTTTTGCAAGAGAAGGTCAACAGTGAGGCAGGCAATCTCTTCCAAGGGTTGCTTAATAGTAGCCAGTTGAGGATAGTAATTCTCGATAAAATAGGTACCATCGTAACCGATGACTTTGAGCTCTTCAGGAACAGAAATGCCTAGTTCTTGAGCAATTTTAATGACCAGAATAGCTGTCAAATCATCTGAAGCAAAAATGGCATCTGGCTTTTGTCGAGTCAAGATATTCTTGATTTCCATTTCTTTTCTGACAGGAGAAAAGTCACTGGAAACATTGATAATAGGTGCTTTGGGGAGAACAGATGCAAAGCCAGCGTGGCGTAGTCCAGTTGGCGAGTTAGAATTGTCATTTCCTGTAATCATGATGATAGACTGGGCGCCTGTCTTGACTAAGGTCTGGGCAGCAAGAACCCCACCAGCGTAGTTGTCAGAGGAAACGACTGGAATGTCTGGCGATAGGTTTCGGTCAAAGGAAATAATCGGTGCTGTCACACGATTGTAGTCTTCAATTCCTAAGTTGTGACTACCAGAAATGATACCGTCCACCTGATTGGCTTCCAGCATTTCGATGTACTCGCGTTCTTTTTCAGAATCATGCTCACTGTTGCAGATGATGGTCTTATAACCATTTTTGAAGAGTTGGTGTTCCAGCTTATCAATCAATTCTGCGTAGAAAACGTTGGAAATATTTGGGAAAATCAAGCCGATTAATTTAGCCGATTTTCCTTGCAGACTACGAGCTAGGTTGTTGGGTTTATAGCCCAATTCCCGCATGGCTTCATTGACCTTTTGAATAGTTTTCTCTGATAAATAGCCTTTTTTATTGATAACCCGAGAAACGGTAGTAGGGCTGACGCCTGCAAGTTTGGCGACATCAGTTAGTTTTGCGACCATAATCTAATTCATAGTAAGTTCCAGTTGGGTTTCCAGATTTGATCAGGATACCATTTTGGTCCGCATGTGGGAAGACACGACCAGAAAATACTTTTTCTCCTTTATTGATGAAAATTTCAAAGACAGAGTTATCGATGAAGATTGTAGCAGTAGTAGCCTGGTTATCGATTGGGCAAGAACGAGTTGTCCCAAATTCTTGAGCGTACTGTTCACCAGCTTGGCTACGATCCACTGTCACTTGACCATTTACAAGGTCAAAGTTGATTGAAAGTCCCTTGCCTTCTTTATCAGCAAGTAAGACAATCTCGCTCTGGCTATTGGCTTCCAAGTTGAGTTCAAGTTCGTAAGTGTTATTGGTTTGGGCACGATTTGAGAAGGCTTCTTCAGAAGCACGAAGGTCCTTGACAGCTGCGACTGGGTATTGGTAGAGTTTACCGTCTTTGATAGTGAGTTCTTTGACCAAAGAGAAGGTTCCTTGGTGGTCAAAACGATCAGAAGGGTAAGAAACATCTGGCAAACCAAGCCAGCTAACAGCTAGAGCACGTCCATCAGGAGAGTTGAAGGCTTGAGTTGCATAGGCTTCGAAACCATAGTCCATGTTTTGAAGTTGAGACACATCTACCATTTTGGCATTTTCAGGGTCAAAGGAAGCCCCAATCTTATACATATTTGGATAGATATTATCGTAATCTAGAACTTTCTTATCCAATCCTTGTGGGCAGTAAAGAAGGACAGGTTGCTCCCCTACAAAGATCAGATTTGGGCATTCCATCATATAGGCAGTGCGGTCGTTAGCAAAGTCAAGGTCGCCAACAGCTTGCCAGTTTGTGTAGTCGTTGTCAATAGCTTTGTAGAGACGAACGAAGCCTTTTTTCTCCAAATCTTGTCCACCGACGATGGCATAGTATTGACCTTTAAAATTAAAAATTTGCGGATCGCGGAAGTGGTCTGTAGAGTCTGCCGGCTGGTCAATTAAGATCTTGTCAATCTTCGTAATATTGCCTTCCTTATCCATCAAAGCCCCAATCTGGTATGGGTGACGGATCCAATTTTCATCGCGGACATTTCCTGTATAAAATAGGAATAAGTTATCGCCAAACTGCATGGCAGAACCAGAGTAGGCACCGTGGCTATCTAATGGAGTGTCAGGCAAAACTTTGACTCCAGTTTCTGTGAAATGAACCAAGTCCTCACTTTCCAATTGAACCCAAGATTTCAAACCATGGGCTGCACCAAAAGGAAAGTTCTGATAAAAAACAATCCACTTTCCATCAAAGTAAGAAAAGCCATTTGGGTCGTTTAGGAGTCCTGTTTTTGGCTCAACATGGTAATGAGTATGCCATGGAGATTGTGCCATATTTTCTTTTATATGTTGAATTTCTTCTTGCGTCCAATCTTGATAAAGTCTGTAACGACGCTCAGTTGTCCATTTCATTCATTCATTCCTCCAAAAATCTTATCACTTTTAATAGTAACCGTTTTCGGAAAAAAAAGCAAGCCTTTTATGTTAAAAAAAAGAAAAAACTGTCAAACGTTTGTCACAAAATAAATGCAGGAAATCAATCAACTTTTCAAGAAAATATGAAAGAGAATGAAACAAAACCCTTTTAAATAAGATTTCAAACTTATTTTTTCAAGGAATACCTGATAAAACAGTCAAAATCAATCAATCTAAAGCATGCTTACTAAGTGGATAGAATATTTTTTCTGCAAAACGCTTGACATATTTCTAAAACATGATAAAATAATAGTCGTAGGGCGGATAAAATCGCTTTCAAACAAGAACAAAATTTTATATAAGGAGATTTTTGCAAATGAACAATCAGGAAATTGCAAAAAAAGTCATCGATGCCTTGGGCGGACGTGAAAATGTCAACAGTGTTGCCCACTGTGCGACTCGTCTTCGTGTCATGGTCAAAGATGAAGGAAAAATCAATAAAGAAGTGATTGAGAACTTGGAAAAAGTTCAAGGTGCTTTCTTTAACTCAGGTCAATACCAAATCATCTTTGGTACAGGTACAGTTAACAAAATGTACGATGAAGTTGTTGCACTTGGTTTGCCAACATCATCTAAAGATGATATGAAAGCAGAAGCTGCCAAACAAGGGAACTGGTTCCAACGTGCTATCCGTACTTTCGGTGACGTTTTCGTTCCAATCATCCCAGTTATCGTAGCAACAGGTCTTTTCATGGGTGTACGTGGTCTATTGACTGCTCTTGGAATGACACTTCCAGCTGACGTGACAACTTACACGCAAATCTTGACAGATACAGCCTTTATCATCTTGCCAGGTTTGGTTGTGTGGTCAACCTTCCGTGTATTCGGTGGAAATCCAGCCGTTGGTATCGTTCTTGGTATGATGCTTGTTTCTGACTCGCTTCCAAACGCTTGGGCAGTCGCTTCAGGTGGTGAAGTAACAGCTATGAACTTCTTTGGTTTCATCCCTGTTGTTGGTTTGCAAGGTTCTGTTCTTCCAGCCTTCATCATCGGGGTTGTCGGAGCTAAATTTGAAAAAGCTGTCCGCAAGGTTGTTCCAGATGTCATTGACCTCTTGGTAACGCCATTTGTTACACTTTTGGTCATGTCTATCCTTGGACTCTTTGTCATTGGACCGGTCTTCCACGTCGTTGAAAACTACATCCTTATCGCTACAAAAGCGATCCTCAGCTTGCCATTTGGTCTTGGTGGTTTCTTGATCGGTGGGGTTCACCAATTGATTGTCGTGTCAGGTGTGCACCACATTTTCAACTTGCTTGAAGTTCAATTGCTTGCTGCTGACCATGCTAACCCATTCAACGCGATCATCACAGCTGCTATGACAGCTCAAGGTGCTGCGACTGTTGCGGTTGGTGTTAAAACTAAAAATCCAAAACTAAAAACACTTGCTTTCCCAGCTGCTCTTTCTGCCTTCCTAGGTATTACAGAGCCTGCTATTTTCGGGGTTAACTTGCGTTTCCGTAAACCATTCTTCCTTTCATTGATTGCTGGTGCAATCGGTGGTGGATTGGCTTCTATCCTTGGACTTGCAGGTACTGGTAATGGTATCACCGTCATCCCTGGTACAATGCTTTACATCGGTAACGGACAACTTGCACAATACCTTCTTATGGTAGCTGTATCATTCGTTCTTGGTTTCGCTCTTACTTATATGTTTGGTTATGAGGATGAAAAAGAAGTTGCTACTGAAGTAGAGACAGAACGTTTGGTCCAAGAAGAAACAACTGGTAACATTCCAGCAACTCTTCAAAATGAAACACTTGTAACTCCTATCGTTGGTGACGTTGTTGCTCTTGCTGATGTTAATGACCCAGTATTCTCAAGTGGAGCTATGGGACAAGGTATCGCTGTGAAACCTAGCCAAGGTGTGGTATATGCACCAGCTGATGCTGAAGTTTCAATTGCCTTTCCAACAGGACACGCTTTTGGTTTGAAAACAACTGATGGTGCTGAAGTTTTGATCCACGTTGGTATTGACACTGTATCTATGAATGGTGAAGGTTTTGAAGCAAAAGTTGCTCAAGGTGACAAGGTTAAAGCTGGCGATGTTCTTGGAACATTTGACTCAAACAAAATCGCTGCAGCTGGACTTGATGATACAACAATGGTTATCGTTACAAATACAGCTGACTACGCTTCAGTAGATTCAGTCGCAACTGGTTCAGTTGCGAAGGGGGATGCTGTGATCGAAGTGAAAGCTTAATCTTTCCTAGCTAAATGAAAACGAACAAATGACATGTTTGTTCGTTTTTGCTTGAATGGTAAGATTTACAGAGGAAAATCTAAAAAATTGAGAAACTTAGATTTTCGAAATATGCTATAATAAAGAAAATAAAAACAAGAGGTTTATCATGACAAAATTATATGGAAGCTTGGAAGCGGGCGGTACAAAATTTGTCTGTGCTGTCGGTGATGAAAACTTTAACGTTGTAGAAAAAACACAATTTCCAACAACAACTCCAATCGAAACAATCGATAAAACCATTGAGTTCTTCTCAAAATTCGATAACCTTGCTGGTCTTGCAGTTGGTTCATTTGGTCCGATTGATATTGATAAAAACTCAAAAACTTATGGCTTTATCACAACGACTCCAAAACCAAACTGGGCAAATGTGGACTTGCTTGGTGCCCTTCGTCGCGCCCTCAACGTGCCAATGTACTTCACTACAGACGTAAACAGCTCTGCTTATGGTGAAGTGGTTGCCCGTAATAATGCTGGTGGCCGTATCGAAAACTTGGTTTACTACACAATCGGTACAGGTATCGGTGCAGGTGTCATCCAACGTGGTGAGTTTATCGGTGGTGTGGGTCACCCTGAAATGGGTCATTACTATGTGGCTAGACACCCAATGGATATTGAAAAAGAGTTTAAGGGTGTTTGTCCTTTCCATAAGGGATGTCTGGAAGGCTATGCAGCTGGTCCAAGTTTGGAAGCTCGTACAGGTGTTCGTGGGGAAAATATTGAACTCAACAACCCTGTTTGGGATGTTCAAGCCTACTATATCGCTCAAGCTGCGGTTAATGCGACAGTGACTTTCCGCCCAGACGTGATTGTCTTTGGTGGAGGGGTCATGGCACAACAACACATGCTGGATCGTGTCCGTGAGAAATTTACATCTCTTCTCAACGGCTACCTACCAGTACCAGATGTGCGTGATTACATTGTAACGCCCGCAGTCGCAGGAAATGGTTCTGCCACACTTGGGAACTTTGTTCTTGCAAAAGAAGTTTCAAAATAAAGCACAAAATCCGCTTGGGAAACCAAACGGATTTTTTACATATCAAAGCATTTGCCAGAAAAAGTCGATAATATAGGTCAGACCGTAGGTGTAAACCACGAGGGTAAAGGGCTTGGTCAGAATGATGATAGTCATATAGCGCTTGAAGCTCATCTTGGTCAGGGCGGCCAGCATACAGAGAAAGTCAGCTGGACTAATGGGCCAAATCATCATAAAGATAAAGAAACGGTCAAAACGATTGCCCTTATCCAACCAACCAATATACTTGTCATAGGTGCGCTTGCTGACGACAGACTGAACAAAGGCAGCCCCATAGAGGCGCACTAGATAAAAGATAATGGCACAGCCGATCACGATGCCGATATAGTTGTAGATAGTCCCGATAATGTGGCCGTAAATAAAGACCCCTGCCACAGAGGTCAAGGCCCCAGGAATGATAGGGACGACCGTCTGTAAAATCTGTAAAAAGATAAAGAGAGGTGGCCCCCAGATACCTGCCTGCTGGATAAAGGCAGAGAGGGTTTCCTTAGACTGTAAAACCCCAGCCTGATAAGCCCAAATACAGAAAATCAAACTCCCAACCCCACCGACAATCGATGAGATGTTGATAACTTGCTGTAAAAGGGGAGAAACAGCTTTCATTTGTTTATCCTGTGACATGTAAACTCCTCATAGATAGTATAGTTCTACTATACCATATTTTGGAGGAGAAAGGGGGAATGAGTGTTTTTGTGAGAGTGAAGCTCAAGAATTCAAACCTAATTTTATGCCTTTTATAAAATTTAAGAATAGGTTTCATGATATAATGTGTATAAGTAAATTCATATTGGAGAATTGAAATGAAATCAACAATAGAGAAAATTAATAAATTTCGGGATGATCGGGATTGGAGAAAATTTCACAATGAAAAAGATTTAGCTATATCTATCTTGCTGGAATCTAGTGAACTTCTAGAATTGTTCCAATGGAAGCAATCTGAAGAAGTTACAACAAAGTCTCTTGAAAGAATTAAAGAAGAACTAGCGGATGTGCTAATATATTCAATAATGTTAGCTGATAATTTACAACTGGATATAGAACAGATTATTGAAGAAAAATTAGAAAAAAATAAAGCGAAATATCCTGTTAAATTAAGTAAAGGAAATAATAAAAAATATACTGAATTATAGTGTTGAGTAACTGATATGAGTAAAATATTGAAACCAGTAATTGAAGAAGTAGAATATGAAAGTGGTTCATTAGACACTTTACAGGAAACTTTAAAAATCAGTTTTCGTGATGAAAACAAGATGCTATTGTTTGAATATCCGACTATATATATTGTAAATGATAAAAATTCTGATGGTTATAGTGTTTATGTAGGTGAAACAACAGATATTGTACGTCGTACAAATCAACATTTAGGTGAAATTAGAGAAGATTGGGCTAAATTTTCAAAATCAAATACTACTAAAATGTTTGTTATAGGTCATCATCACTTTAATAAGTCTTTGACACTAGATATTGAGAATAGACTAATGTTGTATTTATTAAGCGTTGATAATGTTTCAAATGTTCAAAATAGGCGAGGGAATCCTCAAAATAAATATTATACTTCTGATGAGCTTGATGAGATTTTTACCAAAATTTGGAGTTCGTTAAATAAGAAAAATAAGTATTTATTTCCAGCAGAAAGTATTGTTAGAAATTCTGCAATTTTTAAATCTTCTCCATTTCATAAATTAACCAATGAGCAATTAAAAGCGAAAAATGAAATCATTTTTAAAATTACATCAGCACTTAGTAAGAACGAGTTTGGAACTTTAATCTTGGTTAAAGGAGAAGCTGGTGCTGGTAAAACTGTTTTGATGAGTTCTTTAATCGATGATCTATTAAATTCTGATGACACGGATTTCCTAAGAGAAAATAATGCAATTAATTTGGTTGTTAATCATGATGATCAATTGAGTGTCTATAAAGAAATAGAGAAAAAGCTTGAATGGAAGAGTGGTTCAACTCTTGATGTTGCTATGAAACCAACTCAGTTTTTAAACGCACTAAAAAAGCAAGATGCTAATGCTGGTATAGTTGTTATTGACGAAGGACATTTACTTTTGACTGCAAAAAATCAAGCTTATCAGGGTGGTAATCATTTAAAAGATATACTATCAAAATCGAAAGTAGTAGTTTTAGTGTACGATGATAATCAAATAATGAATAAATCTCAAATATGGGTAGATGATTCATTTTTGACTTTACAGCATCAAGCGAGGTTGTCTGGCAATTTAATTGAATTAAATAATCAAATGCGTATAAAAGCTAGTGAATCTACAATTAGTTGGATTAGAAATATTATTGATAAGAGAGAAATTACCAAATTAAAAGAAGACAATAACTATGACATCCAGATATTTAATTCTCCCAAGGAATTACAGGATGCTATTAAATTAAAAGATGAGAATCGGCATTTAGGGATTTCTAGGTTAATAGCAACTTATGACTGGGAATATAGTAGTCAATCTAAACCTGTAGAAAAATATAAAGATAGTTATAAATATAGATATAAAGATGAATATAAAAATTATTGGTGTGTGGAAATAGATGGCTGGTTATGTCCTTGGAATAGAGAATTGAGTAGGGATAGGAAAAACTCTAAACTTTCTTGGATTGAACAACCACAAACTATTGATGAAGTAGGATCCACTTTTACTGTACAAGGTTTTGATTTGAATTATGCTGGAGTGATTATTGGTCCATCGGTTAAATATAGAGATGGTGAAATTAAGTTTGATATCTCTGCTAGTAAAAATAAAGGGGCAGTTCAAAATAGGAAACTCGAAAATGGTGAAATGAAAAATTTTGGTGAAGATCTTTTAAAAAATGAATTAAATGTTTTACTTACAAGAGGAGTAAATGGACTCTATATCTATGCAGTAGATGAAGAACTTCAAGCGGCTTTAAAAAAGGCAATTTTATAAGATTATAAGATAGGAATAGATATTTATAAATCCAAATATGGTATAATGTCAATTATGAATAACAATCAACGTGCCCTTTGCCAGCAACTCTGGGCTAGAAATAAATACCTCGTTTTGAGCTATTCCAGTAACATATATAATGAGATTCGTCAGTATCTCAAGCAAGAAGTGGTGGAAGTGAGTCAGGTTCAAGAGATGATTGACCGCGCCTGTCAAATCCCAGAACACAGGGGACAGGTCTGCAATGCCTTTCAGCATGTTTGGGGCTATTTTAAAAAGAAAGCGACAGATGCTGAGCGTAAGGACTATATGCTCTTGCTAGATCGCTATCGCTGTGGTCTGGCTTCCAAGGAAGACTTGGTCGCCAAGACTCTAGAGTTGCTTGAATCCTATCCGAATACCTACTTGCAACATTCGACTTTACTGAAAGGAGACACCCATGAGACTTTGGCATGAGGCTTTGATTTCACAGCTTCCGCGTCCTCAACTTTTGGGGCAACATCGAGAATGCTGCGCCCTACGTGGTAATGGCTGGGGCAGAAAGCATGCGACGGTGGACTATGTCTTTACCCACTCGCCCTATCGTCTCTATGCCTATCATCGCTTGATCATGGAGGAGATGGCTAATCGTGGCTACAATGTCAGTCCAGAGTGGCTGGACAAGAACTACCGTGGCAAGACCTGCCCTCCTTATGAAGATTTAGTAGAGGAAAAGTTGACCAATCCTATATACAGCGAACATGACGATACCTACTATGAGGAGTGTTTGGCTAATCTCCGAGAGAAGGGGATAGAGCTGGAATAATAGTAAGGATTGTCTTCGATTTATAACTCTTCCAGTAATTTTTTTCGAATAATAAAGATGAGACCTTTGGAATTTTTCTAAGGTCTTTTTTATGAATGTTAGGATTTACTTTTAATAACTTTTGAGTTATAATTTTAAAAAACCAAGCGTGAACTGAAGGACTTAAAAGAAAGAGGGTTAAGTGATGAAGAATAGTGCCATTGAGAGTAATTGGAAGGATGTCCGGTCTGAACTCTTTACCAAGGAGGAAATCCTTGAAAGTGATATGCGAGTGGCTATTATGAGTGAGCTGATTGAGGCTAGGCATGAACAAGGAATCAGTCAGAAAAAGCTAGAAGAACTTAGTGGAGTAAGCCAGCCTGTCATAGCTAGAATGGAAACAGGAAAGACTAGCCCTCAGTTGGATACGGTTTTAAAAGTTCTAGCCAGTTTAGGAAAGACACTAGTAGTCGTTCCACTTGAACAGAGAAAGAGTTGAGTGAATGTGGAATCCAAGGTAGTTCGATAATAAAGTATTATTGACAATTTTTCATATATAGATTATAATTATATTGATTTAAAATAAGGAGAGACAGTTATGCGGCGTGTTAGAGGTCTAGATGTTGAAGTCAAAAAAGATGATACAGGTGGTTTTGTCAGTGTTGATTGGCATTGTCCATATTGTGGAGGATATAATGCGGGTCTATATTTCACGACAAAAGACGATGTGTTAGAATATAGCTTTGAGATTGATCATGAATGTTGTGATTGTGGGGAAACTGTGATAATTGAATGTGAGGATGCAACAGTTAATTATTTTGATTAATAATTCGTAAGAATGTATTTTTCTCGGAGTATTCCGAGTTTTTTTATGCCTAAAACGAAGATATAGTTTCAAACTATATCAAAGCCTAATTTTTTACAATTATACAGACGCATTCTTTTCTGTTAAGATAGTTTCAACAACAAATTTTGGAGGACACATCATGTCAACTACAATCATCGGTTTCCCTCGTTTGGGCGAATTCCGCGAATTAAAATTTACAACTGAAAAATACTTTAGAAAAGAAATCTCAGAAGAAGAACTCTTGGCAGCAGCAAAAGACTTGCGTGCTAAACACTGGAACATTGTCAAAGAAAAAGGCATCACTGAAATTCCATCAAATGACTTTTCTCACTATGACAACTTCCTAGATGCAGCTTTCCTCTTCAACGTTGTACCAGCATCCGTTCAAAACTTGGACTTGTCTGATCTTGAGCGCTACTTCGCTTTGGGTCGTGGTTACCAAGGAGAAAAAGGGGATGTTCGCGCCCTTCCAATGAAGAAATGGTTCAACACTAACTACCACTACATCGTTCCTAAGTTTGAAAAAGACACTCAAGTTAAACTTGCAGGTCACAAGATTTTCGATGAGTTCCAAGAAGCAAAAGAACTTGGATTGAACACTCGCCCAGTTCTTGTAGGTCCATTCACTTTCCTTCAATTGTCAGACTTTGAAGAAGGCGTGAAAGCAGAAGACTTCGTAGACAGCTTAGTGGCTGCTTACCAAGAAGTTTTTGCAAAATTGGCTGAACTTGGTGCGACTCGCATCCAATTGGACGAAGCGGCTCTTGTAAAAGACTTGACAGCTGAAGAAAAAGCTCTCTTCTTGAACCTCTACAACAAACTTTTGGCTGACAAAAAAGGTCTTGAAGTCTTGCTTCAAACTTACTTTGGTGACGTTCGTGACGTTTACGCTGACCTTGTGAACTTGCCAGTAGATGCTATCGGTCTTGACTTCGTTGAAGGTAAGAAAACTCTTGAACTCGTTAAAGGTGGCTTCCCAGCTGACAAGACTCTTTATGCAGGTATTGTCAATGGTAAAAATATCTGGCGTAACAACTACGAAAAGAGCTTGGCTGTTCTTGGGCAAATCCCAGCTGAAAACATCGTTTTGACTAGCTCATGCTCACTTCTTCATGTGCCATTTACAACTGCTAATGAAGAATTTGAACCAGCAATCTTGAACCACTTTGCCTTTGCAGTTGAAAAATTGGATGAGATTCGTGATTTGGATGCTATCCGCAATGGTCAAGGTGAAGAAGCACTTGCAGCTAACAAAGAACTCTTTGCGACTGAGCGTGTTGGTGAAAATGCTGAACTTCGTGTGCGTATCGCTGGCTTGACAGACGCAGACTACACTCGTTTGCCAGCATTTGCTGAACGTGAAGCTATCCAAGAAGAAGCTTTCAAACTTCCAGCTCTTCCAACAACAACTATCGGTTCATTCCCTCAAACCAAGGAAGTTCGTGCTAAACGTTTGGCTTACCGTAAAGGTGAATTGTCTCAAGAAGAGTACGACGCTTTCCTTGCTGAAACGATCGATGAATGGATTAAATGGCAAGAAGATATCGACTTTGATGTCCTTGTTCACGGTGAATTTGAGCGTAACGACATGGTTGAGTACTTCGGTCAAAACTTGTCAGGTTACCTCTTCTCTAAAAATGGTTGGGTACAATCATACGGTATGCGTGGAGTTAAACCACCAATCATCTGGGGTGATGTCACTCGTCTTAACCCTATCACTGTTAAATGGTCTAGCTATGCACAAAGCCGTACAAACAAACCTGTTAAAGGTATGTTGACTGGACCTGTTACCATCCTCAACTGGTCATTCCCACGTGAAGACATCTCTATCAAGGATTCTACTCTTCAAATCGCCCTTGCTATCAAGGATGAAGTGCTTGACCTTGAAGCTGCTGGTGTGAAAATCATCCAAATCGATGAGGCTGCTCTTCGTGAAAAATTGCCACTCCGTCGTAGCGACTGGTATGAAGACTACCTTGACTGGGCAATTCCTGCCTTCCGCTTGGTACACTCAACAGTAGCGCCAGACACACAAATCCACACTCACATGTGTTACTCAGAATTTACAGATATCATCCCAGCTATCGACAACATGGATGCAGACGTTATCTCATTTGAAGCTAGCCGTTCAAACCTTGAAATCTTGGACGAACTCAAAGCGAAAAACTTCCAAACAGAAGTGGGACCTGGGGTTTACGATATCCACTCACCTCGTGTGCCAAATGAAGGCGAAATCGACAATACAATCGAAGCCATCCTTGCTAAAGTGCCAAGCAAGAAAGTTTGGATCAACCCTGACTGTGGTTTGAAAACACGTGGTATTCCAGAAACAAAAGAAAGCTTGATCCGCCTTGTTGAAGCAGCTAAAGCTGCGCGTGAGAAATTGTAAGATAAGGATTTCTCTAGAAGCACTGTTTGGTCAATCTGCCTGTTTCACTTGGATTTTAGGAATCCAGCTAACGAAAAAAATCAACTAGAAAAGGATAAGGACTATGTCAAGCCAAACACCGTCACTCTCATTTGAAGTGTTCCCTCCCAACCCAGCCGTGGGTAATGATAACATTATTTCTGCTCTTCAAGATATGCAGGAGTTGGCTCCTCACTTTATCAGTGTAACTGCCAGCAATAATAAATTTAATATCAAGGAAACGACGGTTCGTTTGGCTGACTTTATCCAAAATGACTTGGCGATTCCGACTATTGCTCACTTGCCAGCCATCTATTTGACCAAGGACAAGGTTGCTGAAACGATTGCAGACTTGGACAAGGTTGGGGTGCAGAAAATCTTGGCTCTTCGTGGGGATATTATTCCAGATGTAGAACCACAAAAGGATTTCCGCTACGCAACTGACTTGATCGAGTTCATTAAGGAGCAAGCCCCTCACTTTGATATTGTTGGTGCTTGTTATCCAGAAGGTCATCCAGATTCACCAAATCAGATTTCAGATATTCAAAATCTTAAGAAGAAAGTGGATGCAGGTTGTTCGAGCCTTGTAACTCAGCTTTTCTTTGACAATGAGCGCTTCTATGATTTCCAAGATAAGTGCATCTTGGCTGGGATTGATGTTCCTATTCATGCAGGGATTATGCCAATTCTGAATCGAAATCAGGCTCTCCGTCTCTTGAAGACTTGTGAGAATATCCATCTTCCACGTAAATTTAAAGCCATCTTAGACAAGTATGAGCATGACCCTGAGTCGCTCAGAGCAGCAGGACTTGCCTATGCAGTGGACCAAATCGTGGACTTGGTAACTCAGGATGTTGCCGGTGTGCATCTCTACACTATGAACAATGCTGAAACAGCAAAATACATCCACCAAGCAACTCATGCCTTGTTTAATCATCAGTCTCTAGGATAATAAAAAGCAAACCATTCTTCTCAGGTGAGGGGAATGGTTCCTTTTTAATGGTAAAGGCCGCACTTTTTAAGAAAAATATGATAAAATAGACTCTGTACGTACTTGATACAAAGATGAGGGTATTAAAAAAATAATGCATTTTAACTGAGAGTCTTAGATGCTTTAGTATCAAACCTTTCTAATGATTTGTATCTTGAATAATTGAACACGGGCTAAATCCCTAGTGAAAAAGATAGATTTCCTGGTGTACATGGTACACTGCGTCAATCGAATGATATCTTGTGTAATTGAACCCGGCCGAAAAGCTGTGTAAAAAAGATAAACTGTCTTGTCTTCATCGAAGACTTCGTCAGTTTCCTATTTTTACTTTGCTTTTGACGCCCTTGGTATCTTGATCTTTGTAGGCAAGGCGTATAATTTCATCAATCCAAAGGGGATTAAAATGACAAAACAAGTGTTTCAAACGACTTTTGCGGGTCGTGAGTTAATTGTAGAGACTGGTCAGGTTGCTAAGCAAGCAAATGGCTCTGTTGTTGTACGTTACGGTGAGTCAACTGTCTTGACTGCGGCCGTGATGTCTAAGAAGATGGCAACTGGGGATTTTTTCCCTCTTCAAGTCAACTACGAAGAAAAAATGTATGCGGCTGGGAAGTTTCCTGGTGGCTTTATGAAACGTGAAGGACGTCCTTCAACGGATGCGACTTTGACAGCGCGTTTGATTGACCGTCCAATCCGACCA
Source organism: Streptococcus mitis (assembly GCF_023109235.1). Classification (GTDB taxonomy): domain Bacteria; phylum Bacillota; class Bacilli; order Lactobacillales; family Streptococcaceae; genus Streptococcus; species Streptococcus mitis_DA. Next base: position 102,003 of record NZ_JALDUC010000003.1, on the reverse strand, counting down.
ATGTTTGCGGAAGGTTTCCGTAATGAAGTACAAGTCATCAACACCGTGCTTTCTTATGATGAAAATGCTTCTGCACCAATGGCGGCTATGTTTGGTTCATCTTTAGCACTTTCTATCTCAGACATTCCATTTGACGGACCAATCGCTGGGGTACAAGTGGGATATGTAGATGGCCAAATCATCATCAACCCTACGCAAGAACAAGCAGAGCAATCGCTCCTTGAATTGACAGTAGCTGGTACCAAACACGCCATCAACATGGTAGAGTCTGGTGCTAAAGAATTGTCAGAAGAAATCATGCTGGAAGCCCTCCTTAAAGGGCACGAAGCAGTCAAAGAATTGATTGCCTTCCAAGAAGAAATCGTTGCTGCAGTAGGTAAGGAAAAAGCAGAAGTGGAATTGCTTCATGTGGACGCTAACTTGCAAGCTGAAATTATAGCAGCCTACAACAGCGACCTCCAAAAGGCGGTTCAAGTAGAAGAAAAATTGGCTCGTGAAGCTGCAACTCAAGCAGTTAAGGACCAAGTGACTGCAGTTTACGAAGAAAAATATGCGGATCACGAAGAATTTGACCGTATCATGCGTGATGTGGCTGAAATCTTGGAACAAATGGAACACGCTGAAGTGCGCCGTTTGATTACAGAAGACAAGGTGCGTCCTGATGGTCGTAAGGTCGATGAAATCCGTCCTTTGGATGCGGTTGTGGACTTCCTTCCTCGTGTGCATGGTTCAGGTCTCTTCACTCGTGGGCAAACTCAGGCTCTTTCAGTCTTGACCTTGGCTCCGATGGGAGAAACTCAAATCATTGATGGTTTGGATCCAGAGTATAAGAAACGCTTTATGCACCATTATAACTTCCCTCAATACTCTGTAGGGGAAACTGGACGCTACGGTGCGCCAGGTCGTCGTGAAATTGGTCACGGTGCTCTTGGTGAGCGTGCCCTTGCTCAAGTCTTGCCAAGTTTGGAAGAATTCCCATATGCTATCCGTTTGGTAGCAGAAGTCTTGGAATCAAATGGTTCTTCATCTCAAGCTTCTATCTGTGCGGGAACGCTTGCCCTTATGGCTGGTGGTGTGCCAATCAAGGCACCAGTAGCAGGGATTGCCATGGGTCTCATCTCAGATGGAAACAACTATACAGTCTTGACAGATATCCAAGGTTTGGAAGACCACTTTGGAGACATGGACTTCAAGGTTGCAGGAACTCGTGACGGGATTACAGCCCTACAAATGGATATCAAGATTCAAGGGATTACTGCAGAAATCTTGACAGAAGCCCTTGCCCAAGCCAAGAAAGCTCGTTTTGAAATCCTTGATGTGATTGAAGCAACCATTCCAGAAGTTCGTCCAGAATTGGCTCCAACTGCTCCGAAAATTGATACCATCAAGATTGATGTGGACAAGATTAAGATTGTCATCGGTAAGGGTGGAGAAACCATCGACAAGATTATCGCCGAAACAGGCGTTAAGATTGATATCGACGAAGAAGGAAATGTATCTATCTACTCTAGTGATCAAGATGCTATTAACCGTACTAAAGAAATTATTGCTGGTTTGGTCCGTGAAGCTAAGGTGGACGAAGTTTACCGTGCTAAAGTCGTTCGTATCGAGAAATTTGGTGCCTTTGTTAACCTCTTTGATAAGACAGATGCCCTTGTTCATATCTCTGAGATGGCTTGGACACGTACCAATAATGTCGAAGACTTGGTAGCAATCGGGGATGAAGTTGATGTTAAGGTTATCAAGATTGATGAAAAAGGACGTGTGGATGCTTCTATGAAAGCCCTTCTTCCTCGTCCTCCAAAACCTGAACGTGATGAAAAAGGTGAAAAATCAGAGCGTCCTCACCGCCCACGTCATCACAAGGACCACAAACCTAAGAAAGAATTTACAGAAACACCAAAAGATTCAGAATAAGAAAAGGAGAAATGTATGGGATGGTGGCGCGAAACCATTGATATCGTAAAAGAGAATGATCCAGCGGCCCGCACCACTTTGGAGGTTTTGCTGACTTATCCAGGTGTCAAGGCCTTGGCGGCCCACCGTCTTTCACATTTTCTCTGGAAGCATGGCTTCAAACTCTTGGCTCGTATGCACAGTCAGTTCTGGCGCTTTTGGACTCAGATTGAGATTCATCCAGGTGCTCAGATCGATTCAGGTGTCTTTATCGACCATGGTTCTGGCCTGGTGATTGGAGAGACAGCTATCGTTGAGACGGGAGTTCTCCTCTATCATGGGGTGACTCTTGGGGGAACAGGGAAAGACTGTGGCAAACGCCATCCAACCGTGCGAAAAGGAGCTTTAATATCTGCTCATGCCCAAGTCATTGGACCCGTTGAAATCGGTGAAAATGCCAAGGTCGGTGCAGCAGCAGTTGTCGTGGCAGACGTGCCTAGTGATGTGACGGTTGTCGGTATTCCGGCCAAGATTGTCCGTGTACATGGTAAAAAGGATGAGCCGGTCATTCACGAAGTCGAAGAAAAACGAGAGTACTACGTCAATAAACTCGAGCAGGCTAAAGAAGCCAGTCACAGATCGTCGGGGTTGTAGAGGGTACCTATATGATTCAAGCAAGAAACAAGTTAAGCCAAGAGGAGCTATCTGAGGCGAAAAAACTAATTAACTGTTGCCAAAACTATGACGGTACCTATCGTGATCCCTATCTCTCTAACATGCTTAATTTTGACCCAAACATGCCTGCCTTTTTGCTTTATTATGAAAAAGGCGAACTTGTTGGTTTATTAACTGTCTATGCAGATGATCAAGATGTAGAAGTGACGATACTGGTTCATCCAGCTCATCGCCGTCAGGGAATTGCGCGTGCATTGTTTACTAGTTTTGAGAGAGAAACAGCTTCTTTCTCTATTTGTTCAGTCACTTTTCAGACAGAACGTATTTTTCTAGACCGTTATCCTGATTTTGTCAGCAACTGGGGATTGGTCGAGGATGAAGAGACAGAAACTTGGTTAGGTAAGGATAGAAGACCTTATCCGTTAGCAAAGCTTTCCAATCTTGAAGTTTTGTTAGCAGATAGTTCGTATCAAAATCAAATTAGTCAGTTAAAATTTCAGGCATTTTCAGAGGAACATGAATCTAGAGAAGTTGTGGATAGATATGTCGCTGAAGCTCTGAAGGATCCAGAAAGTCGCTTATATATTTTATTAAAAGACGGTCAGGTTATTGGAACTTGCACGGTAGATTTATCGACTAATACGAATTACTTCTACGGTTTAGCAATATCTGAACCTGAACGTGGAAACGGCTATGGAAGTTACTTAGCAAAATCCCTTGTCAACCAACTAATTGAGCAAAATGACAAGGAATTTCAGATTGCAGTGGAAGATAGCAATGTAGGTGCCAAGCGTTTGTATGAAAAAATTGGCTTTGTCAAACAGACTCAGGTGGTTTATCTGAATGAGAAAGGAGCAAGGAATTCCGAAGTGTAGAGACTTTCGGACTGAAATTCAATTGAACTCTTAGTGATGAAACTAACTGTTCTCGGATTTTGGATTTCCTGACTATGATTTATGATTAAAATTTACGACACCATGTCTCGTGATTTGCGAGAATTTGTCCCAATCGAGGACGGTAAGGTAAAGATGTATGTTTGTGGGCCAACCGTGTACAACTATATCCACGTGGGGAATGCCCGTTCGACGGTGGTTTTTGATACCATTCGTCGCTATTTTGAGTATCGTGGGTACGAGGTTGCCTATATTTCCAATTTTACGGATGTGGATGATAAGATTATCAACCGTGCCAAGGAAGAAGGCATCACGCCTCAGGAGGTTGCGGACAAGTACATCGCTGCCTTTCGTGAGGATGTGACGGCCTTGGGCGTTAAACCTGCGACTCGCCATCCTCGTGTGGTGGAGTTTATGATTGACATTATCCGTTTTGTGGAAGACTTGATTGAGAAAGGTTTTGCTTATGAGAGCCAAGGAGATGTCTATTTCCGTGTGGAAAAATCCCACAACTATGCTAAGTTGGCCAATAAAACCTTGGAAGACTTGGAACTAGGTGCTTCAGGTCGTACCGATGAAGAAACGGTTCGTAAGGAAAATCCTGTGGACTTTGCCCTATGGAAATCTGCTAAATCAGGCGAGATTTCTTGGGATAGTCCTTGGGGACCTGGTCGTCCGGGCTGGCATATCGAGTGTTCAGTCATGTCGACAGAGATTTTAGGTGATACCATTGATATCCATGGTGGTGGAGCCGACCTAGAGTTTCCACATCATACCAACGAAATTGCCCAGTCAGAAGCCAAAACAGGTAAGACCTTTGCCAACTACTGGATGCACAATGGCTTTGTCAATATCGACAATGTCAAGATGTCCAAGTCCTTGGGGAACTTTATCACCGTACACGATGCCCTTAAAACTCTTGATGGGCAAGTGCTTCGTTTCTTCTTTGCGACTCAACATTATCGCAAGCCTATCAACTTTACGGAAAAAGCAGTGCGAGACGCTGAGACCAATCTCAAGTATCTGAAGAATACTTATGAGCAACCATTTACAGGAACTGTAGATGCTCAAGAGTTGCAAGCTTTTAAAGATAAGTTTATAGCAGCTATGGATGAAGATTTTAACGCTGCTAACGGTATTACAGTTGTCTTTGAAATGGCCAAATGGATCAATTCTGGCAACTATGATGCAAGTGTCAAGCAAGCTCTTGCGGATATGTTAGAAGTCTTTGGAATTGTCTTTATTGAGGAAGTTTTGGATGCAGAGATTGAAGACTTGATCCAAAAACGCCAAGAAGCGCGTGCCAATCGTGACTTTGCGACAGCGGACCAAATCCGTGACCAATTGGCGGCTCAAGGAATTAAGCTACTTGACACCAAGGATGGAGTGAGGTGGACACGTGATTGATGTCAATCTCATTAACGGGATTGCGTTAGCTTTTGAAGGAGATGCGGTTTATTCAATGTATATTCGTCGCCACCTCATCCTCAAAGGAATGACCAAGCCCAATAAACTCCACCAAGAGGCAACCAAGTATGTGTCAGCCAAGGCTCAGGCTCGCCTGATTGCCCTCATGTTGGAGGAACAAGTCTTGACAGAAAAAGAAGAAGAAATTTACAAACGTGGTCGCAATACCAATAGCCATACCAAGGCTAAAAATGCCGATGTGGTGACTTACCGCATGTCTACAGGTTTTGAAGCGGTCATGGGCTATCTCCATATGACTGAGAATCTGGAACGTCTTGAGAGCTTGATTTCTTGGTGCATCCAAAAAGTGGAGGGCTAAGATATGATGGCAAAAGAACTACAAGACTGGTTTCCTGAGGCTCAGATTTCAGACCAACCAGTAGAGAAAGAGGGTTACTTAACTCTTCCTTTAGCTTCTCAGCAGTGGATTTTGCTGGAGGAATCTGGTCTTAGTGAGCGTGAAAAGCAGTTGGTTTCCCTTTTGACCCAGCAGGAGCAGGCTCGTTCGCTCAATCCTTGGTATTCCTATCTGATTGAGGGGAAGGGACAGGCACCGCAAGCTTTCAAAAAGATTCAGCTGGTTCATTGTCATCTTTCCTATTTTCAGCAGGAAAATCTAGCTTCTTGGCTAGATATGATGCGGACTCTCTTTCCTAACTGTCAGGCGGTGCTTCAAGTCGGAGCTCAGGACTATGTTTTCGTGCTGCAACAAGATAAGTATACTTCTGTACGAGCTATTTTAAGTGATACGATTGAAGCGGTTGAGTATGACTTTGGACTTCGTCTGTCAATCATGTTAGGCCAGGTTTGGTCTCAGATAGGTCATCAAGCCCTGTCAGACCTAATCAAAGCGGAGCGGGATTTGTTTAAGACTTGGTGGCGTCAGGGTCACCAAGGTGTTCATACTTTTTCTCAGCTCTATCTTTGGAGTATGGGAGAAAGACTCGTGGACTTGAAGGCAATCAAGGAATGTCTACACCAGATGATTTTGGATCAAGATCAGATTCAGGAAATCATTCTCTCTCTTTGGGAAAATAGTGCTGTTCTCACTAAAACAGCCCAGCAACTCTATCTGCACCGTAATTCTCTCCAATACAAGATTGATAAATGGGAAGAATTGACAGGGCTTCAATTGAAGGAGTTGACAGAACTGACCCTGTGTTATCAATTGATTTTACCAGATATTCTCTAAAGTTTTGTGCAAGTTGCACAGAACTTTTTTATTTTTTTGGTCACCTTGCCATAGAAATGTAAAGCGTTTTCATCTATAATAAAACTATCAAAAGACAAAAGGAGTTCACCTCATGGTAGAATTGAATCTTAAAAACATTTACAAAAAATATCCAAACAGCGAACACTATTCAGTTGAAGACTTCAACTTGGACATCAAAGACAAAGAATTTATCGTTTTCGTAGGTCCTTCAGGATGTGGTAAATCAACAACTCTTCGTATGATTGCTGGTCTTGAAGACATCACAGAAGGTACTGCATCTATCGATGGCGTGGTTGTCAACGACGTAGCTCCAAAAGACCGTGACATCGCCATGGTATTCCAAAACTACGCTCTTTACCCACACATGACTGTTTATGACAACATGGCTTTCGGTTTAAAATTGCGTAAATACAGCAAGGAAGACATCGATAAACGTGTGCAAGAAGCAGCTGCAATCCTTGGTTTGAAAGAATTCTTGGATCGTAAACCAGCTGACCTTTCAGGTGGTCAACGTCAACGTGTTGCCATGGGTCGTGCGATTGTCCGTGATGCAAAAGTGTTCTTGATGGACGAACCTTTGTCAAACTTGGATGCCAAACTTCGTGTATCAATGCGTGCTGAAATTGCTAAAATCCACCGTCGTATCGGAGCTACAACAATCTACGTAACTCACGACCAAACAGAAGCGATGACACTTGCAGACCGTATCGTTATCATGTCAGCAACTAAAAACCCTGCTGGTACAGGTACTATCGGACGTGTAGAACAAATCGGTACCCCTCAAGAAGTTTACAAAAACCCAGTTAACAAGTTCGTTGCAGGATTCATCGGAAGCCCAGCTATGAACTTCATCAACGTGAAATTGGTTGGTAGCGAAATTATTTCTGACGGTTTCCGTTTGAAAGTTCCAGAAGGAGCATTGAAAGTTCTTCGTGAAAAAGGCTACGAAGGTAAAGAATTGATCTTCGGTATCCGTCCAGAAGATGTGAATGCAGAACCTGCTTTCCTTGAAACATTCCCAGAATCAGTTGTCAAAGCTACTATCTCTGTATCAGAATTGCTTGGTTCAGAATCTCACCTTTACTGCCAAGTTGGTAAAGACGAATTTGTTGCCAAAGTTGATGCTCGTGACTACTTGCAAACAGGTGCAACAGTTGAACTTGGATTTGACTTGAACAAAGCACACTTCTTCGATGTAGAAACTGAAAAAACAGTTTACTAAGATAAACGAAACTCAAAACACTGCTAGAAATCTGGCAGTGTTTTTTTGAGATTGCGTAGAAAAAACTCCTGGGAAATTCCAGGAGAGTATGAGTGCTTATTTGAACTTGAATCCTTCGTAAATAAGCTCTGTTTTTGGATTTTGTTTCTTAATCTGTTTGGCAAGTGACTTCATCATAGAAAGAGGACCACACATATAGACGCTTGCATGTTCGGGCACTTCTTCTTGTTCAAAATTAAGATAGCTGTCTTTCCTACTGTCTACTAGATGGAGTTCAAAATTAGGATTTTTCTGAGCATAGTCATGGAGCAAATCTAGGTAGACTGCATTTTCATCTCCACGGAAGCTATAGTAGAAGTGAACCTGTTTATCTAAAATAGGATGTTCACGGATGTAAGAGATGAAGGGGGTAATCCCAATGCCTCCAGCAATCCAAACCTGATTTTCTCGTCCTTCTTTTATGATCATGTGTCCGTAAGCTCTGTCTACGCTTACTTTGCTGCCGACTTGAAGATTGTCATAGATATTCTTGGTATGGTCGCCTGAATTTTTAACAGTAAAGTAAAGAGTTTGACCATGACCTCTTGAGATAGAAAAGGGATGCGGAGCGCTTTCAAAGCCTTCTTGGAAAATCTTTAGAAAGGCAAATTGTCCTGATTGATAGTTGAAAGGTCTGCTAAGATGGATTTGAATTTCTCTAGTATCATGATTTAAGTGTTTGAGATTGGTAATTTTCCCTAGATAGGGGAAGCCAATCTTTTGATATAGAAAAATGATATAAAAACCAGCTAGTAAGCCTAAAAGGGCATAGCTACCAACAAGAAAACTTAGAAGATTAAATGTAAGGAGACGATTGCCCATCATCATGTAGACGTGAAGGAGTCCGAAAATATAAGCTAGGTAAACTAGACGGTGAATCCATCGCCAAGCTTCGTATTGGATGTATTTGCCTAAATAGGCGACAAGGATGATACTGACAAAGATATAGATGGCAAGATTTCCAAACTGAGTAGCTAATCGAGAGCCCCACAAACCGCCCATACTAAAGTTATGAAAGATGAGTAGGATGATGGAGAGAAAGGCTGTGAATTTGTGGACGGTGTAGACCTTCTCCAAACCGTGAAACCAGTTTTCTATTAGAGGGAGACGAGTGGCGAGGATAAAGGTCAGAGATAGGCTTGTTAAAGCTAGTCCTGGAATCATGAATTGGGGAGAAGTGTTCATCCAAGTCAAAATAGTCAAGATAAAACTAGCTATGATAAAGAGTAGTCCTTTGATTGATTTCATAGAAAATTCCATTTTATTAAGATTTTGATTTGTTGTAAATAAATTTGTTACATTTTATCATAGAAAAAGTATGGTGTCAAATTGAGGTCTATAAATGTTTACTATCATCAAAAAACTCTCCAATTGAACTGGAGAGTGGCTGTTTATACTCAATGAAAATCAAAGAGCAAACTAGGAAGCTAGACGCAGGCTGTACTTGAGTACGGCAAGGTGAAGCTGACGTGGTTTGAATTTGATTTTCGAAGAGTATTATTCTGCAGCTTGTTGCCAACGTTTGGCCAGCATATGAGATAGGCTCGAAATTGCTAGGTTAAAGCTGAAGTAGATGAGGGCAATCAGGATATACAGACTGAAGACTTGCTCTGGTTCGAAATAACGGCCCATGAGAATTTGGCTAGCTCCAAAGAGTTCTTGTAGGGCGATAACAGAGTAGAGGAGGCTGGTATCCTTAATCACGGTTACAAACTGAGAAATGATGGCTGGCAGCATTTTACGAATGGCTTGTGGGAGAATGATGTGGTAGAGGATTTGGGCTGAGGTAAATCCTTGCGACATTCCTGCTTCGTACTGCCCCTTGTCTACGGCATTGAGACCGCCTCGGATAATCTCAGCTAGGGCCGCTGATGTAAAGAGGGTAAAGGCAGTGATTCCTGCTGGTGTGGATTTCATCTTGAACACTAAAAAGATAGTGAAAATCCAGAGGAGGTTGGGAACGTTACGCACAAACTCGATGTAAATGCTGGAGATGATGCGCAAGATAGGATTTTTGCCATTTCTCATGACAGCTAGCACCGTACCGATAAGGGTAGAGAGGACGATGGCAATCAGAGAAATGTAGAGGGTCAAGCAAAATCCTTTAAAGATAAAGACTAGGTTATCTGGGGTCAAAACTTCTAAAATGGATTCCATAGTAACCTCCTAAAGTGAATAGGCTTTTTTGTTGGCTTGCTCCATCTTGCGACCAAACTGGGCAACAGGGAAGCAGAGAGAAAAGTAGAGAAGGGCAGCGCCTAAAAAGGCTGGAATGTAGTTTCCATTGAGAGCTGACCAAGACTTGGTCACAAACATCAAGTCCACTCCAGAGATGATAGCGACGGTGGAGGTGTTTTTGATGAGGTTGACGATTTGGTTGGTCAAAGGAGGGAGAATGATACGAAAGGCCTGAGGCAAGATAATCAAACGCATAGCACTGATATAGGTAAAACCTTGCGACAAGGCGGCCTCCATCTGACCGCTAGGAATAGACTGAATTCCTGAGCGAATCACCTCAGCGATATAGGCGCCGTGATAAAGTCCGACGCAGAGAACAGCTGTCCAATAAATCGGAATCATGATGGTGTGGTCACTGATAAGAGGTAGGCCATAAAAAACGATAACAAACTGCACCAAGAGGGGAGTGTTTTGGTAAAACTCCACAAAGATGCGAGCTAAAATGCGCAAAATTGGACGTTTGCTGGTTGACATGGCTCCAAAGAAGATGCCCAAAACCATGGCGAGGATAAAGGATCCAATCGCTAGGGCAAGGGTGAAGAGGAAACCATTGAAAAATTGTCCAAAATCCTGAAAATAGGCTGTCCAAGATGATAAATCTGTCATGGGGTGTCCTCCTTAATCTGCAGTATGGCTGGATGGTTTCAGCTTGTAACGGTCATAGAGTTTTTGCAAACTGCCATCCTTGCTCCATTTAGTAACCAAGTTATCGAGATAGTCGTTGAGCTCGGTATTTGATTTCTTGGTAACGATACCGTAGTCAGATGGCTTGAAACTATCATCTAGTAGTACTGTGCGTTTGCTGATGTAGCCAGACAGAATCGAGCGGTCAACGGAAAAGGCATCAATACGGTGAGCGTGTAAGGAAGTAATCAATTCTGGGTAGGAACCAAGTTCGACGAATTTAAAGGTCAGACCTTTCTTTTTACCCAGTTCAGTAATCAGGCGTTGGGTAATGGAACCTTGAGCAACCCCGATGGTTTTTCCGTTTAAGTCCTCAATGCTTTTGATTTTGGCAGACTTATTGACCAAAAAGCCAGAAGCGTCCGTGTAGTAAGGGCTGGTAAAGTTGTAGAGTTTTTTGCGTTCGTCTGTGATGGTAAAGGTCGCGATATCCATATCGACCTGTTCGTTGTCTAGAAGGGGGCCACGGGTTTGTGCTGTAACCGGCACATAGCGAATCTTGACCTTGAGTTCATCAGCTACCATCTTGGCCAAGTCCGTTTCGATACCAGAATAGGTCCCTGTCTTGGGATTCTTGTAACCGAAATTGGGAACGTCTTGTTTCACACCGACAACCAGCTCACCTCTCTTTTGAATGTCTGCGACACTAGTATCAGCCTGGACTGGTTTTGCAGCAGCAAGGCCGAAAAGGCTAATCAATATTGCTGATAAAAAGAATTTCTTTTTCATAAGCGCCTCCTTATTTGACTTTGTCACTTTCGTGGTTGATGATTTTGCTGAGGAATTGTTGGGCACGTGGTTCGCTTGGGTTATCGAAAAAGTCATCGACATCTGTCGTATCCACCAAAACTTCCCCGTCAGCCATAAAGATGATGCGGTCCGCAACTTCACGGGCAAAGCCCATTTCATGGGTAACGACAATCATATTCATACCATCGTGGGCTAATTTTTGCATAACTGCTAGAACATCGCCGATGGTTTCAGGATCAAGAGCAGATGTTGGTTCATCAAAGAGGAGAAGTTCCGGATGCATAGCGAGTCCACGTGCGATGGCAATCCGTTGTTTTTGTCCACCAGAAAGCATGGCTGGATAAGAATCTTTCTTGTCCCACATATTTACAAATTCCAGATATTTTTGGGCTGTTTTTTCAGCTTCTTTTTTATCAATTCCTAGAACTTTTATGGGTGCTAGTGTTACGTTTTCTAACACTGTTTTGTGTGGATAGAGGTTGAAATGCTGGAAAACCATGCCGACTTCCTTGCGAAGGGGCACCAAATCTTTCTGGCTGGCACCAGCAACTTGGTGACCATTTACTAGAAGACTTCCTTTGTCTATAGCCTCCAAACCATTGATGGTGCGGATAAGAGTGGACTTACCAGAACCAGAAGGGCCTAGGAGTACAACAACTTGCCCTTTTTCAAAACGGAGATTGATGTCGCGGAGTGCATGGTAATCTCCGTAATATTTTTCGACGTGTTCAAATTCTACTAAAGCCATAAGGAATCTCCTTTGTGTTAGATTTTATAACATGATTCTACACCAAAAGATTTGTCTTGTCAAATCATATCAGAAAAAAGTTAGTAAAATTTTTGTAGAAAGCAATCAGGATAGAGAAAAAGCCTAAATCATGTTATAATGAAGCAATAGAATTCTTAGAAAGAGTGGATGTCTTTTTGATAACACCTACTTATGAATGGCGGTTTGCCCCGCAGGTAGAAGATGCGGATTTTACAAAAATAGCCAAGAAGGCTGGACTGGGTCCTGAGGTGGCTCGGTTATTATTTGAAAGAGGGATTCAGGACCAAGAAAGTCTGAAGAAGTTTTTAGAACCTTCCTTGGAGGACTTGCACGACCCTTATCTACTCCATGATATGGACAAGGCAGTGGAACGGATTCGTCAGGCCATTGAAGAAGGGGAAAATATCCTCGTTTACGGTGATTATGATGCGGATGGTATGACTTCGGCTTCTATTGTTAAGGAAAGTTTGGAACAGCTTGGCGCTGAGTGCCGGGTTTATCTTCCCAATCGTTTTACCGATGGTTATGGACCTAATGCCAGTGTTTACAAATACTTTATCGAGCAAGAAGGGATTTCTTTGATTGTGACGGTGGATAATGGGGTTGCTGGTCACGAAGCCATTGAATTGGCCCAGTCTATGGGAGTGGATGTCATTGTGACTGACCACCATTCCATGCCTGAAACCTTACCAGATGCCTATGCTATTGTCCATCCTGAACATCCGGATGCGAACTATCCTTTCAAATATTTGGCTGGTTGTGGAGTTGCTTTCAAGCTGGCTTGTGCCCTGTTAGAAGAAGTACAAGTGGAATTGCTTGATTTGGTCGCTATTGGTACCATTGCTGATATGGTTAGTTTGACAGATGAGAACCGTATCTTGGTTCAGTATGGTCTGGAAATGTTGGGACATACTCAGCGTATTGGTCTGCAAGAAATGCTGGACATGGCTGGGATTGCTGCTAATGAAGTGACAGAAGAGACAGTCGGTTTCCAGATTGCCCCTCGTTTAAATGCCTTGGGCCGCTTGGATGATCCCAATCCTGCCATTGATTTGCTGACTGGGTTTGATGATGAGGAGGCGCATGAGATTGCTCTCATGATTCACCAGAAAAATGAAGAGCGCAAGGAAATTGTCCAGTCTATCTATGAAGAAGCAAAGACCATGGTGGATTCTGAGAAGAAGGTCCAGGTCTTGGCCAAGGAAGGCTGGAATCCTGGGGTTCTAGGAATCGTGGCTGGTCGTTTGTTGGAAGAATTGGGACAGACAGTCATCGTTCTTAATATAGAAGACGGTCGTGCCAAGGGAAGTGCTCGTAGTGTGGAAGCGGTCGATATTTTTGAAGCCCTAGATCCCCATCGCGACCTCTTTATCGCCTTTGGTGGCCATGCTGGTGCAGCGGGTATGACGCTGGAAGTTGAGAAACTTTCAGATTTATCTCAGGTCTTGGAAGATTATGTCCGTGAAAAAGGCGCAGATGCTGGAGGTAAGAACAAGTTAAATCTAGATGAAGAGCTGGATTTGGAGACTTTGAGTCTTGAAACAGTCAAGAACTTTGAACGTTTAGCTCCCTTTGGAATGGACAACCAGAAACCCGTCTTTTATATCAAGGATTTTCAGGTCGAAAGTGCCCGTACCATGGGGGCAGGCAATGCCCATCTCAAGCTGAAAATTTCTAAGGGTGAGGCTAGTTTTGAAGTGGTGGCCTTCGGTCAAGGTAGATGGGCAACAGAATTTGCTCAAACCAAGAATCTAGAGTTGGCAGTCAAATTGTCTGTCAATCAATGGAATGGCCAAACTGCCCTCCAGTTGATGATGGTGGATGCACGCGTGGAGGGTGTTCAGCTCTTTAACATCCGTGGAAAGAATGCCACCTTGCCAGAGGGAGTTCCAGTCTTGGATTTTGCTGGAGAAGTGCCAGATTTAGTGACTAGTGAAGCGGTTGTTGTGAAAACAATTCCTGAGGATATGACCCTGCTAAAGACCATTTTTCAAAAGCAGAATTTCTCTGCGGTCTATTTCAAAAATGATATTGACAAGGCCTACTATCTGACGGGATATGGGACTAGAGAGCAGTTTGCAAAATTGTACAAGACTATCTACCAGTTCCCAGAGTTTGATATTCGCTACAAACTGAAGGATTTGGCTACTTATCTCAATATCCAACAAATCTTGCTGGTCAAAATGATTCAAGTATTTGAAGAGCTAGGCTTTGTGACCATCAAAGATGGTGTCATGACAGTGAATAAAGAGGCTGAAAAGCGTGATATAGCTGAGAGTCAGATTTACCAAAATCTCAAACAAACCGTCAAAGACCAAGAAATGATGGCGCTGGGTACCGTGCAAGAAATTTATGACTTTTTAATGGAAAAAGAGTAGATGATAGGAAAGAGTTGGGAAACCAGCTCTTTTTTGAAAACAAATCTTCATTTTGAAAATCATTAAAAAAATGGTATAATGGTAGGAAAAGATTCGGCTAAAAGTAGTGCTTTTAGAATAAGAGGGTAAGTAACCCTATAATCAAGATAAACTAAGCTTTCGGAGGAAAAATGAGTAATATCAGTTTAACAACACTTGGCGGTGTCCGTGAAAATGGGAAAAATATGTATATCGCTGAAATCGATGGGTCTATTTTCGTTTTGGATGCAGGTCTGAAATACCCTGAAAATGAACAACTAGGGGTGGACGTGGTCATTCCCAATATGGACTATCTTTTTGAAAATAGCGATCGTATCGCTGGGGTCTTCTTGACCCACGGCCATGCGGATGCCATTGGTGCTCTGCCTTATCTCTTGGCTGAAGCCAAGGTACCTGTATTTGGCTCTGAGTTGACCATTGAGTTGGCAAAACTCTTTGTCAAAGGAAATGACACAGTTAAGAAATTTAATGATTTTCATGTTATCGATGAGGATACGGAGATTGATTTTGGCGGGACTGTGGTGTCCTTCTTCCGTACGACCCACTCTATCCCAGAAAGTCTGGGTGTGGTCTTGAAGACAGCTGAAGGTAGCATCGTTTATACAGGTGACTTCAAATTTGACCAGACAGCTAGTGAATCTTATGCCACAGACTTTGCTCGTTTGGCAGAAATCGGTCGTGATGGAGTTCTAGCTCTTCTTAGCGATTCAGCCAATGCGGACAGTAATATCCAAGTGGCTAGCGAAAGTGAAGTTGGGGACGAGATCACTCAAACCATTTCGGACTGGGATGGTCGTATCATTGTTGCAGCAGTAGCCAGCAACCTCTCTCGTATCCAGCAGGTGTTTGACGCTGCGGATGCAACAGGCCGTCGTGTGGTCTTGACAGGATTCGATATTGAAAATATCGTCCGCACTGCTATTCGTCTTAAGAAATTGTCTCTAGCTAACGAAAGTCTTTTGATTAAACCAAAAGATATGTCTCGTTTTGAGGACCATGAGTTGATTATTCTTGAGACAGGCCGTATGGGTGAGCCTATCAACGGTCTTCGCAAGATGTCGATTGGTCGTCACCGTTATGTGGAAATTAAGGATGGTGACTTGGTCTATATCGTAACGACTCCGTCTATCGCCAAAGAGGCGGTCATGGCGCGTGTGGAGAACATGATTTACCAAGCTGGCGGGGTTGTCAAACTGATCACTCAAAGCTTGCGTGTGTCAGGTCACGGAAATGCGCGTGATTTGCAGTTGATGATTAACCTCTTGCAACCCAAGTATCTCTTCCCAATTCAAGGAGAATACCGTGAGTTGGATGCTCATGCTAAGGCTGCTATGGCAGTAGGTATGTTGCCAGAACGCATTTTCATCCCTAAAAAGGGAACAAGCATGGCTTATGAGAATGGCGATTTTGTCCCAGCTGGCGCGGTTTCGGCAGGGGATGTCTTGATTGACGGGAATGCCATTGGTGATGTTGGTAATGTGGTTCTTCGTGACCGTAAGGTCTTGTCAGAAGATGGAATTTTCATCGTCGCAATCACCGTTAACCGTCGTGAGAAGAAAATTGTGGCCAAGGCTCGTGTTCACACGCGTGGATTTGTTTATCTCAAGAAGAGCCGTGATATTCTCCGTGAAAGTTCTGAATTGATTAACCAAACGGTAGAAGACTATCTTCAAGGAGATGATTTTGACTGGGCAGATCTCAAAGGGAAGGTTCGTGATAATCTGACCAAGTATCTCTTTGACCAGACTAAGCGTCGTCCAGCTATTTTACCGGTAGTCATGGAAGCAAAATAATCGTTGAAATAAACAGAGAGAAAGTCGAGTTTCGGCTTTTTCTTATAGAAAAATAGAGTTATAGAAAAATAGAGGAAAAAATATGGCAGTAATGAAAATTGAGTATTACTCACAAGTCTTGGATATGGAGTGGGGAGTGAATGTCCTCTACCCAGATGCCAATCGAGTGGAAGAACCAGAGTGTCATGACATTCCCGTCTTGTACCTCTTGCACGGGATGTCTGGCAATCATAATAGTTGGCTTAAGCGGACCAATGTAGAACGCTTGCTTCGAGGAACTAATCTCATTGTCGTCATGCCCAATACCAGCAACGGTTGGTATACCGATACCCAGTATGGTTTTGACTATTACACAGCTCTAGCAGAGGAATTGCCACAGGTTTTGAAACGCTTCTTCCCTAATATGACCAGCAAGCGTGAAAAGACCTTTATCGCTGGTCTCTCTATGGGAGGCTATGGCTGTTTCAAACTGGCTCTTGCTACAAATCGTTTTTCTCATGCGGCTAGTTTTTCAGGTGCTCTTAGCTTTCAAGATTTTTCTCCTGAGAGCCAAGATTTGGGAACACCAGCTTATTGGAGAGGTGTTTTTGGAGAGATTAAAGACTGGACAGCTAGTCCTTATTCTCTTGAAAGTCTGGCTAAAAAATCGGATAAAAAGACCAAACTTTGGGCTTGGTGTGGCGAGCAGGATTTCTTGTACGAAGCCAATAATCTCGCAGTGAAAAATCTCAAAAAACTGGGATTTGATGTGACCTATAGCCATAGTGCTGGAACTCACGAATGGTACTACTGGGAAAAACAATTGGAACGGTTCTTAGCAACCCTACCAATCGATTTCAAATTAGAAGAGAGATTAAGCTAGTTTAGTTTGTATTACTCTTTCAATAACCATGTCTTCTATGGAATAGAAACTAAAATATGTTTTTACTAGACTTTCTAAACAAAAATAGTAGAATAGTAGTTAAATTCTATTATTGTTGGAAAGAGAGTAAGAGATGTATCGTTATCAAATTGGCATTCCCACATTAGAATATGATCAGTTTGTTAAAGAACATGAATTAGTCAATGTATTACAAAGTAGTGCTTGGGAAGAGGTTAAGTCTGATTGGCAACATGAAAAGTTTGGCGCCTACCGAGGAGATAAATTACTGGCTACAGCTAGTATTTTGATTAAAACTCTTCCTCTAGGCTATAGAATGTTTTATATCCCAAGAGGTCCTGTATTAGATTATAAGGATGCTGAACTCCTGAACTTTGTTCTTCAATCCATTAAGTCCTATGCTCGAAGCAAGAGAGCGATTTTTGTGATTTTTGACCCAAGTATTTGCCTATCGCAAAGTTCAATCAAGCATGAAAAAATAGAATATCCTGAAAATATGGCTATTATTGAAAATTTGCAAAGAATGGGAGTAAGGTGGTCAGGAAAGACCGATGGAATGGGAGATACCATTCAGCCTCGTATTCAGGCAAAAGTATACAAGGAAAATTTTACAGAAGATAAACTTTGCAAGTCAACAAAACAAGCTATTCGATCCGCTCGAAATAAGGGTGTAGAGATTCAGATTGGTAGAGATGAATTGTTAGAATCTTTCTCGTTTTTGATGAAAAAAACTGAGAAGCGAAAAGATATCCATTTGAGGAATGAAGCCTATTATAAAAAATTGTTAGATAATTTTAAGGACAAGGCCTACATTACGCTGGCTACTCTGGATATCGCTAAGCGTTTACGAGAATTAGAAGAACAGTTAGCGAAAAACTTAGCGTTGGAAGAGGCGTTTACTGAGTCGACTCGAACTTCAAAAGTAGAAGCCCAGAAGAAGGAAAAAGAGCGTTTGGTAGAAGATAGAGATTTCTTGCAGAGATATCTGAATGAAGAAAAATCAAACATTCCTTTAGCAGCTACTTTGAGTTTGGAATTTGGTAATACCTCTGTTAATCTATATGCTGGTATGGATGATGCTTTTAAACGTTATAATGCACCAATTTTAACTTGGTATGAAACAGCTCGCTATGCCTTTGAGCGAGGTATGGTGTGGCAAAATTTAGGTGGTGTTGAAAACTCTCTCAATGGTGGACTTTACCATTTTAAGGAAAAATTTAATCCAACGATTGAAGAATACTTGGGTGAGTTTACAATGCCCACCCATCCTCTTTATTCTCTGTTAAGAATCGCTCTTGATTTTCGCAAGGCATTAAGAACAAAACATCATAGAAGGTAAGTACATGGCATTAATTACACTCACAAAAGAAGAATTTCAAGCTTATTCTGATCAGGTCTCTTCTCGTTCTTTTATGCAATCTGTCCAGATGGGGGACTTGTTAGAAAAAAGAGGGGCTCGAATTGTTTATCTTGCATTGAAACAAGAAGGAGAAATTCAAGTTGCAGCTCTGGTTTATAGCTTGCCCATGCTGGGTGGACTACATATGGAGATCAATTCGGGGCCGATTTATACCCAACAAGATGCTCTCCCAGTTTTTTATGCGGAGTTAAAAGAATATGCCAAGCAAAATGGTGTATTAGAGTTGCTTGTAAAACCTTATGAAACTTATCAAACTTTTGATGGTGAAGGTAATCCAATAGATGCTGAGAAAAAAAGTATTATTCAAGATTTGACTGATTTAGGTTATCAATTTGATGGTTTAAAAACAGGTTACCCAGGTGGAGAACCGGATTGGTTATATTGTAAATATTTGAATGAGCTAACTGAAAAGACCTTGCTTAACAGTTTTAGTAAAAAGGGGAAAGCTTTGGTGAAAAAGGCTGATACATTTGGTATTCAGTTGAAAAAATTAAATCGTGAAGAACTTTCAATTTTTAAAGATATAACAAAAACAACCTCTGAACGTCGAGAATATAGTGATAAAAGTTTAGAATATTATGAGCATTTTTATGACTCTTTTGGAGAAAAAGCCGAGTTTGTAATTGCTATTCTAAATTTAGGAGAATATATACAAAATTTAATACATAAGCAAAAAGAATTATCTGAAAAAATAGCTACCTCATTACTCTTATTAGAACAATATCCAGATTCTGCACAAAAGAAAAAAGAACACAAAGAGTTGGCTAGGCAGTATGAAAGCTTTGAAGTTCGAAAAGCAGAAGCACGAGAGTTGATTAAAAAATATGGAGAGAAAGATCTTGTCTTAGCAGGTAGTTTATTTATTTATATGCCTCAAGAAACGACCTATCTTTTTAGTGGTTCCTATACTGAGTTTAATAAATTTTATGCACCAGCTTTGCTTCAGAAATATGTTATGTTGGAAAGCATAAAACGTGGGATCCCTAAATACAACTTTCTAGGGATTCAAGGGATTTTTGATGGTAGTGATGGTGTTTTACGCTTTAAACAAAATTTTAATGGTTATATTGTACGTAAAGCAGGAACTTTCCGTTATTATCCATCTCCCCTAAAATATAAAGCTATTCAGTTACTCAAAAAAATATTAGGACGCTAAGATAAGAAAATTGGTCTTTAGCTTTCTTTCAGCTTGTTTTAGTAAAATAGACTTTATTTGCTAGAAAGGTGGAGGGAAATGCGCTGGATTTTTCGTTTGATAGGGGCTTTCTTTTCTTTTGTGTGGCGTTTGTTTTGGCGTCTCGTTTGGATAGCTTTTCTTTTGTGTACTTTTGCTTTTGGACTTCTCTGGTATCTGAACGGGGATTTTCAAGGAGCGCTAAAGCAAGCAGAACGGTCAGTAAAAATTGGTCAACAAAGTATCGACCAATGGGAAAAAACAGGGCAACTGCCTAAGTTGAACAAGACAGATAGCCACCAACACTCTGAAGGAAGGTGGCCGCAGGCTTCTGCTCGTATTTACCTAAATCCGCAGATTGATTCACGCTTTCAAGAGGCTTATGTAGAAGCAATTCAGAATTGGAATCAAACGGGTGCTTTTAACTTTGAAATTGTCACTGAAGCCAGCAAGGCAGATATCTTGGCTACTGAGATGAACGACGGAAACACTCCTGTGGCAGGAGAGGCAGAAAGTCAGACCAATCTCTTAACGGGGCAATTCTTGTCTGTGACGGTGCGCCTGAATCATTATTATCTATCCAATCCAAATTATGGTTATTCCTATGAGCGCATTGTCCATACAGCAGAACATGAGTTGGGTCATGCAATTGGCTTGGACCATGCAGATGGGAAGTCTGTCATGCAACCTGCGGGTTCCTTTTATGGTATCCAGGAAGAGGATGTTGCAAACCTCCGAAAAATATACGAGACTAGTGAGTAGGGAACAATCTTTCCCTACTTTTTTGCTATAATGGAACTATGAATAACTTGATTAAATCAAAACTAGAACTCTTGCCAACCAGCCCTGGTTGCTACATTCACAAGGATAAAAACGGCACCATTATCTATGTAGGAAAGGCTAAAAATCTGCGTAACCGCGTGCGGTCTTATTTCCGTGGAAGTCATGATACTAAGACAGAGGCTCTGGTGTCTGAAATTGTAGATTTTGAATTTATTGTTACTGAGTCTAATATTGAGGCACTTCTCCTAGAAATCAATCTGATCAAGGAAAATAAGCCTAAGTACAATATCATGCTAAAGGATGATAAGTCCTATCCTTTTATCAAAATCACCAATGAACGCTATCCTCGTTTGATTATTACCCGACAGGTTAAGAAGGACGGAGGCCTCTACTTTGGTCCCTATCCAGATGTGGGGGCAGCCAATGAAATCAAGCGGCTACTGGATCGGATTTTCCCTTTTCGCAAGTGTACCAATCCACCGTCTAAGGTCTGTTTTTACTACCATATCGGCCAATGTATGGCCCACACCATCTGTAAGAAAGATGAGACCTATTTCAAGTCCATGGCTCAGGAGGTTTCTGATTTTCTAAAAGGGCAGGATGACAAAATCATCGATGATCTCAAGGGCAAGATGGCAACGGCAGCCCAAGCTATGGAATTTGAACGTGCAGCGGAATACCGTGACCTAATTCAGTCTATTGGAACGCTTCGAACCAAGCAACGGGTCATGGCTAAGGATCTCCAAAATCGGGATGTCTTTGGCTACTATGTGGACAAGGGATGGATGTGTGTTCAGGTTTTCTTTGTTCGTCAGGGCAAGTTAATTGAACGTGACGTCAATCTATTCCCCTACTACAATGATCCGGACGAGGATTTCTTAACCTATGTGGGACAATTCTATCAAGAAAAATCCCATCTAGTACCAAATGAAGTATTGATTCCGCAGGATATTGACGAAGAAGCTGTCAAGGTCTTGGTAGATACCAAGATTGTCAAACCCCAGCGTGGAGAGAAAAAACAGCTGGTCAATCTAGCCATAAAAAATGCACGAGTCAGCCTAGAGCAGAAATTCAACCTGCTGGAGAAATCTGTCGAAAAGACACAAGGAGCTATTGAAAATCTAGGACGTTTGCTCCAAATCCCAACCCCAGTTCGTATCGAATCTTTCGATAACTCCAACATCATGGGGACCAGTCCTGTTTCAGCCATGGTGGTCTTTGTTAACGGCAAACCTAGTAAGAAGGATTACCGTAAGTATAAAATCAAGACTGTCGTTGGACCAGACGACTATGCCAGTATGAGAGAAGTCATTCGCAGGCGCTATGGCCGAGTTCAACGTGATGGTTTAACCCCGCCAGATTTGATTGTGATTGATGGAGGACAAGGTCAAGTCAATATCGCCAAGCAAGTCATCCAAGAGGAGCTAGGCTTGGATATCCCCATTGCAGGTCTGCAAAAGAATGATAAGCACCAAACCCATGAATTGCTCTTTGGAGATCCGCTGAAGGTGGTGGAGTTGTCTCGCAATTCTCAGGAATTTTTCCTCCTCCAACGCATCCAAGATGAGGTTCACCGCTTTGCCATCACCTTCCACCGCCAACTGCGCTCCAAAAATTCCTTTTCATCACAACTGGATGGAATTGACGGTCTGGGACCTAAACGCAAGCAGAATCTTATGAAGCATTTCAAGTCTTTGACTAAAATCAAGGAAGCCAGTGTGGATGAGATTGTCGAAGTTGGGGTACCAAGAGCAGTTGCAGAAGCTGTGCAGAGGAAGTTGAACCCGCAGGAGGCAGAAGTCTTGCCTCAAGTGGCGGAAGAACAAGTAGATTATCAAACGGAAGGAAATCACAATGAAACATAAAATCGCAATTTTATCAGATATTCATGGCAATGCGACGGCCCTAGAAGCAGTGATTGCAGATGCTAAAAATCAAGGAGTCAGTGAATACTGGCTTCTGGGAGATATTTTTCTTCCTGGTCCAGGCGCAAATGACTTAGTCGCCCTGCTAAAGGACCTTTCTATCACAACCAGTGTTCGAGGCAATTGGGATGATCGTGTCCTTGAGGCCTTGGATGGCGAATATGGTTTGGAACATCCGAAAGAAATCCAGTCAATGCGCATGACCCAGTTTTTGATGGAGCAAATGGATCCTGCAACGATTGTCTGGCTACGAAGCTTGCCTTTGCTGGAAAAGAAAGAAATTGACGGATTGCGCTTTTCTATCTCTCATAATTTGCCAAATAAGAACTATGGTGGGGACCTACTGGTTGGGAATGATACAGATAAATTTGACCAACTGCTAGATGCGGAAACGGACGTGGCAGTTTATGGTCATGTTCACAAGCAGTTGCTTCGTTATGGAAGTCAAGGGCAACAAATCATCAATCCAGGGTCGATTGGCATGCCCTATTTTAATTGGGAGGCGTTAAAAAATCACCGTGCCCAGTATGCCGTGATAGAAGTTGAAGATGGGGAATTGGTAAATATCCTATTTCGTAAAGTCGCTTATGATTATGAAGCGGAGTTAGAACTGGCCAAGTCCAAGGGACTTCCCTTTATCGAAATGTATGAAGAGCTACGAAGAGAAGACAACTATCAGGGGCACAATCTGGAACTCTTAGCCAGCTTAATAGAAAAGCATGGGTATGTAGAGGATGTGAAGAATTTTTTTGATTTTTTGTAAGAGTTTCCTAAAATAACCAATGCAAACTAAAAAAGCGATTGGCTGGTCCAATCGCTTTTAGTATATCTTATACTCAATGAAAATCAAAGAGCAAACTAGGAAGCTAGCCGTAGGTTGCTCAAAGCACAGCTTTGAGGTTGCAGATAAAGCTGACGTGGTTTGAAGAGATTTTCGAAGAGTATTATTGTAATTGAGATTTATCTGGAAGGTAAGAACCACCTAGATAAGTATTGCTAAGTTTTTCAAGTGTTCCGTCTTGATAGAGTTCTTTGAGCGCTTTATCAAATTTTTCTTTAAACTCCTTTTGGTCGCTTGAGAAAACGATATAGTTGTTGGGGCTATCGGCAGAAGGTAAGTCAACGACTGAGAGATCTAAGCCACGGTCCTTGATAATCTTTTGGACAGATACCTTGTCAAAGACTAGGAAATCAAACTCTCCGTTAGAGAGGTCTAGGATTCGTTTACCGATATCCTCTCCAGAAAAATCGATAGTAGCGGGATTGTCAGTGTGTTTTTGATTCCAGTTATTGATGAATTGAGCGTTTGAAGTTCCAGTATCCTCCTGTGTTGTTTTGCCAGCGATTTGGTCAAGTGAAGTCAGAGGATTTTTCTTGTTGCTGACAAGGACGAGGGGATTGTTCGAAATTGGGAGGGAGTAAAGGTATTTTTCAGCACGCTCTTTTGTGTAACTCAAGTTATTGGCTGCGGCTTGATAGTGACCAGAATCAAGTCCTGGGAAGATACTCTCCCAGGCAGTTCTTTGGAATTGAATCTCGTAGTCGCTGAGTTTTTCATCCACTGCTTTTAGAACTTCGATATCGAAGCCTGTCAGATTGCCCTTGTCTTCGTAGTCAAATGGCGGCACATCACCAGCTGTAGCAACGACAATTGTCTTTTGAGAGCTGGTTTCTTTAGGTGTAGTTTGATTTCCACAGGCAACTAAAAATGGTAGGATGGCTAGTAATAGGCTAAATTTTTTCATAATGTCTCCATTCAAATGTAAAGTTATCTGCTAGTTTATCAGAAATGTTCCTGATGAACCAATATATATTTTTTATGGCTGTAATAAAAAATCTTAATCATGAAAAATCCCTGCAAGCTCTTTCAAAATATGATAGAATGGAAGCAGTAGAATTAGAAAAGGAAATCGATTATGAAATTTCTTGAATTAAATAAAAAGCGTCATGCGACCAAGCATTTCACTGATAAGCCAGTGGATCCAAAAGATGTACGTACGGCTATCGAAATTGCAACCTTGGCGCCAAGCGCCCACAACAGTCAGCCTTGGAAATTTGTGGTGGTACGTGAGAAAAATGCCGAACTAGCAAAATTGGCATACGGTTCAAACTTTGAACAGGTATCATCAGCACCTGTAACCATTGCCCTCTTTACAGATACGGACCTTGCCAAACGTGCCCGTAAAATTGCTCGAGTTGGTGGTGCTAACAATTTCTCAGAAGAACAACTACAATACTTCATGAAAAATTTGCCAGCTGAATTTGCACGCTACAATGAACAACAAGTCAGCGACTACCTAGCCCTCAATGCAGGTTTGGTTGCTATGAACTTGGTTCTCGCTCTTACAGATCAAGGAATCGGATCAAATCTTATCCTTGGTTTTGACAAATCAAAAGTCAACGAAGTTTTGGATATCGAAGATCGTTTCCGTCCAGAACTCTTAATTACAGTGGGTTACACAGATGAAAAATTGGAACCAAGCTACCGCTTGCCAGTAGATGAAATCATCGAGAAAAGATAGAAGGAAGATAATATGACAGCAATTGATTTTACAGCAGAAGTAGAAAAACGCAAAGAAGACCTCTTGGCTGACTTGTTTAGCCTTTTGGAAATCAACTCAGAACGTGATGACAGCAAGGCTGATGCCCAGCATCCATTTGGACCTGGTCCAGTAAAAGC
Organism: Streptococcus mitis; assembly: GCF_023109235.1. Classification (GTDB taxonomy): domain Bacteria; phylum Bacillota; class Bacilli; order Lactobacillales; family Streptococcaceae; genus Streptococcus; species Streptococcus mitis_DA. Next base: position 77,085 of record NZ_JALDUC010000003.1, on the reverse strand, counting down.
TTTGGAGAAATTCCTTGAAATCGCAGACCGCGATGGCTATCCAACTAAAAATGTTGATAACTATGCAGGACATTTTGAGTTTGGTGATGGAGAAGAAGTTCTCGGAATCTTTGCCCATATGGACGTGGTGCCAGCTGGTAGCGGTTGGGACACAGATCCTTACACACCAACTATCAAAGATGGTCGCCTCTATGCGCGTGGAGCTTCTGATGACAAGGGTCCTACAACAGCTTGTTACTATGGTTTGAAAATCATCAAAGAATTGGGTCTTCCAACTTCTAAGAAAGTCCGCTTCATCGTCGGAACAGACGAAGAATCAGGCTGGGCAGATATGGACTACTACTTCGAGCACGTAGGACTTGCGAAGCCAGACCTTGGTTTCTCTCCAGACGCTGAGTTCCCTATCATCAATGGTGAAAAAGGAAATATCACGGAATACCTCCACTTTGCAGGTGAAAATGCGGGTGCTGCCCGTCTTCACAGCTTTACAGGTGGTTTGCGTGAAAACATGGTACCAGAATCAGCAACAGCAGTCGTTTCAGGTGATTTGGCTGACTTGCAAGCTAAACTAGATGCCTTTGTTGCAGAACACAAACTTAGAGGAGAACTCCAAGAAGAAGCTGGCCAATACAAGGTGACGATCATTGGTAAATCAGCCCACGGTGCTATGCCTGCTTCAGGTGTCAATGGTGCGACTTACCTAGCCCTCTTACTTAGCCAGTTTGACTTTGCTGGTCCAGCCAAAGACTACCTTGACATCGCTGGTAAAATTCTCTTGAACGACCATGAGGGTGAAAATCTCAAGATTGCTCATGTGGATGAAAAGATGGGTGCTCTTTCTATGAATGCCGGTGTCTTCCGCTTTGACGAAACAGGCGCTGACAATACCATTGCCCTTAACATCCGCTATCCAAAAGGAACAAGTCCAGAACAAATCAAGTCAATCCTTGAAAACTTGCCAGTTGCTTCTGTTAGCCTTTCTGAACACGGTCATACACCTCACTATGTGCCAATGGAAGATCCACTTGTTCAAACCTTGTTGAATATCTATGAAAAACAAACTGGACTTAAAGGTCACGAGCAAGTCATCGGTGGTGGAACCTTTGGTCGTTTGCTCGAACGCGGAGTTGCCTATGGTGCCATGTTCCCAGACTCAATTGACACCATGCACCAAGCCAATGAATTTATCGCCTTGGACGATCTCTTCCGTGCAGCAGCAATTTATGCCGAAGCTATATATGAATTGATCAAATAAAACGATAGAAGTCTGAGATGTTGTGCTTGGACTTCTTTTTGGAGGGAAAATAGATGTCTCAAATCGAAAGAATCAAGCAGGCTATTATGGCAGATCCGCAAAATGCTAGCTATACAGAGCGTGGCATTGAGCCTCTCTTTGCAGCGCCAAAAACTGCTCGCATCAATATCATCGGTCAGGCACCGGGACTTAAAACCCAAGAAGCAGGACTTTATTGGAAAGATAAAAGTGGTGACCGCTTGCGGGACTGGCTAGGTGTGGATGAAGATACCTTTTACAACTCAGGTTATTTCGCAGTTCTGCCCATGGATTTCTACTTTCCAGGGCATGGCAAGTCAGGTGACCTGCCACCGAGAATTGGCTTTGCAGAAAAATGGCATCCGCAGCTCTTGCAAGAATTACCAGATATTCAGTTAACCCTCTTGATTGGCCAGTATGCCCAAGCCTACTATTTACATGAAAAAATAAGTGGCAAGGTGACAGAACGGGTAAAACATTACCAGAACTATCTGCCAGACTATTTTCCATTGGTTCACCCCTCACCACGAAATCAAATTTGGATGGCCAAAAATCCTTGGTTTGAGGCAGAAGTAGTGCCAGACTTGAAAAAAAGAATTAAAACCATTTTATAGTCAATGAAAATCAAAGAGCAAACTAGGAAGCTAGCCGCAGGCTGCTCAAAGTACAGCTTTGAGGTTGTGGATAGAACTGACGAAGTCAGTAACCATACCTACGGTAAGGCGACGCTGACGTGGTTTGAAGAGATTTTCGAAGAGTATTAGGAGAAAAAGAATGAAAGAAATAGCCTTTGACGCATTTTACCAGCTTTATCAAAACGACCAACTTTCTTTAGTGGACGTGAGAGAAGTGGAGGAGTTTGAAGCTCTTCATTTAGAAGGTGCCCAGAATCTTCCTCTGAGTCAATTAGCTGATACTTATGATCAATTGGACAAGGATCAGTTACATTATGTTATTTGTAAATCTGGAATGAGATCGGCGCGTGCTTGCCAATTCCTAGCTGACCAAGGTTATGAGGTTATCAATGTACAAGGTGGTATGATGGCTTTTGAAGAACTTTAAACATTAGAATTTTCTCCTACTTGGTTTGGACTAGGTAGGAGAATTTTATTTTTAGATAATTCTCATTTTTGAGAATCTTGAAAACATTCAATATTTACTTCGTGAAGCTTTTTTCATAGTCTCTTTCATGATATACTAGGTCAGTATTTTATAAATATGAAGGAGATTTACATGGCTAAAAAAGGTGCCCTAACAGGTTTGCTCCTGTTTGGAATATTTTTTGGTGCGGGGAACTTGATTTTTCCGCCTTCTCTAGGTGCTCTATCTGGAGAACATTTTATTCCTGCCATCGCAGGTTTTGTCTTTTCAGGTGTCGGTATCGCCGTCTTGACTCTTATTATTGGAACGCTAAATCCTAAAGGATATATCTACGAGATTTCAACAAAGATAGCGCCTTGGTTTGCGACTCTTTACCTCTCAGTTCTTTACTTGTCAATTGGTCCATTCTTTGCTATCCCACGTACAGCTACAACAGCTTACGAAGTGGGGATTAGCCCCCTTTTGTCGGATGCAAATAAAGGTCTTGGTTTGATTGTCTTTACAGTTCTGTATTTTGCAGCAGCCTATTTGATTTCGCTTAATCCATCAAAAATCTTAGACCGTATCGGCCGTATTTTAACACCAGTCTTTGCGATTTTGATTGTTATCTTGGTTGTCCTAGGAGCTATCAAATACGGTGGAACAAGTCCTCAAGCTGCTTCAGCTGCTTATCAAGCTTCTGCCTTTGGGACAGGTTTCCTAGAAGGTTACAATACCTTGGACGCCCTTGCCTCCGTTGCCTTCAGTGTAATCGCAGTTCAAACCTTGAAACAACTTGGCTTCTCAAGTAAGAAAGAATACATTTCAACCATTTGGGTTGTTGGTATCGTTGTTGCCCTTGCCTTCAGTGCTCTTTATATCGGTTTAGGTTTCCTTGGAAATCATTTTCCGGTACCAGCTGAAGCGATGAAGGGTGGAACACCAGGTGTTTACATCTTGTCACAAGCCACTCAAGAAATCTTTGGCTCAACAGCCCAACTCTTCCTTGCAGCTATGGTTACTGTAACCTGCTTCACAACAACGGTTGGTTTGATTGTGTCAACAGCTGAGTTCTTTAATGAACGTTTCCCACAAATCAGTTATAAGGTTTATGCGACAGCCTTTACCTTGATTGGATTTGCTATTGCCAATTTGGGTCTTGATGCGATTATCAAGTACTCAATCCCTGTACTGGTTATCTTGTACCCAATCACCATTGCCATCGTTATGATTGTCATTGTCAACAAATTTGTGGCTCTTTCAAAACCAGGTATGCAGTTGACAATTGCTGTGGTTACAGCTATTGCCATTGCAAGCGTACTAGGAAGCTCGTTTAAGGTTGAGTTTCTTGCAAACCTTGTCAACGCTCTTCCTTTTGCCAAGGCATCACTCCCATGGTTAGTACCAGCCGTTGTCGGAATCTTGCTCTCATTGGTTCTACCAAACAAGCAAGAGAGTGATGTTTTTGAAATGGAATAATCACTAATACTCTTCGAAAATCAAATTCAAACCGCGTCAACGTCGCCTTGTCGTACTCAAGTACAGCCTGCGGCTAGTTTCCTAGTTTGCTCTTTGATTTTCATTGAGTATAAAATCACTTTTGTAGTCAAGTCTACAGGAGTGATTTTCTTTTTTTATCCGATGATAAATGTGTTATAATAGGTAGCAAAAGAGGTGAAGAAATGAATCAAACAGTAGAATATATCAAAGAACTGACAGCCATTGCGTCGCCAACGGGCTTCACTCGAGAGATTTCGGACTATTTAGTCAAGACTCTAGAAGGTTTTGGTTACCAGCCGGTTCGTACAGCAAAGGGCGGTGTCAATGTGACCATCAAAGGTCAAATTGATGAAGAGCATCGCTATGTGACTGCCCATGTGGATACGCTGGGGGCCATTGTCCGTGCTGTCAAACCAGACGGCCGTCTCAAACTGGATCGTATCGGTGGTTTTCCTTGGAACATGATTGAAGGTGAAAACTGTACAGTGCATGTGGCTAGCACAGGTGAAAAAGTATCAGGAACCATCCTCATCCACCAAACTTCTTGCCATGTCTATAAGGATGCAGGAACTGCAGAACGCACGCAGGACAATATGGAAGTGCGTTTGGATGCAAAAGTAACCAGTGAAAAAGAAACTCGTTCTCTTGGTATTGAGGTCGGCGATTTTATCAGCTTTGACCCACGAACCGTCGTGACAGAGACAGGTTTTATCAAGTCTCGTCATTTGGATGATAAGGTCAGCGCAGCGATTTTGCTTAACCTGCTTCGTATTTATAAGGAAGAGAAGATTGAATTGCCCGTAACAACCCATTTTGCTTTTTCAGTTTTTGAAGAAGTGGGGCATGGAGCTAACTCTAATATCCCTGCTCAGGTAGTAGAATATCTGGCTGTGGATATGGGAGCTATGGGAGATGACCAGCAAACAGATGAGTACACAGTGTCTATCTGTGTCAAGGATGCTTCAGGGCCTTATCACTATGACTTCCGTCAACATTTGGTGGCCTTGGCTAAAGAGCAAGATATTCCATTTAAGCTGGATATCTATCCGTTTTATGGTTCGGATGCTTCGGCAGCTATGTCTGCAGGGGCAGAAGTCAAACACGCCCTTCTCGGTGCTGGTATCGAGTCTAGCCACTCATATGAACGTACTCATATTGATTCAGTGACCGCAACAGAGCGTATGGTTGATGCTTATCTGAAGAGCGAATTGGTAGACTAATATGTGCCTTATATGCCAGAGAATTGAGCTCATCAAGGCTGGGGAAAATCCCTATTTTGTCAAAGAGTTGGAAACAGGCTATCTTGTGATTGGAGATCACCAGTATTTTGCAGGCTATAGTCTCTTTCTAGCCAAGGAACACGTCACCGAATTGCACCATTTGAAAAAGGAGACAAGACTCCGTTTTCTAGAAGAAATGAGTGTGGTTCAAGAGGCGGTTGCTAAGACCTTTGCTGCCGAGAAAATGAATATCGAACTGCTAGGCAATGGTGATGCCCATCTTCATTGGCATCTGTTTCCTAGACGAAGAGGTGATATGAACGGTCACGGTCTCAATGGACGTGGTCCAGTTTGGTGGGTTCCTTTTGAAGAAATGACAGCAGAAACCTGCCAAGCAAAATCGGATGAGATTAAAAAATTAGTCAAACGTTTATCGTCAGAAGTAGATAACCTATTAGAAATAAAGGAGTAGAAATGAAAAAAAGATACCTTGTCTTGACAGCTTTGCTAGCCTTGAGTCTAGCAGCTTGTTCACAAGAAAAAGCAAAAAATGAAGATGGCTCAGTTAAGACAGAGCAAACAGCTAAAGCTGATGGAACAGTAGGAAGTAAGGCTCAAGGAGCTGCCCAGAAAAAAGCAGAAGTGGTTAACAAAGGAGACTACTACAGCATCCAAGGGAAATACGATGAAATCATCGTAGCCAATAAACACTACCCATTGTCAAAAGACTACAATCCAGGGGAAAATCCAACAGCCAAGGCTGAGTTGGTCAAACTCATTAAAGCTATGCAAGAGGCAGGATTCCCGATTAGTGATCATTACAGTGGTTTTAGAAGTTATGAAACTCAGACCAAGCTCTATCAAGATTATGTCAACCAAGATGGGAAGGCAGCAGCTGACCGTTATTCTGCTCGACCTGGCTATAGCGAACACCAGACAGGTTTAGCCTTTGATGTGATTGGGACAAATGGTGATTTGGTAACAGAAGAAAAAGCGGCCCAATGGCTCTTGGACCATGCTGCTGATTATGGCTTTGTTGTCCGTTATCTCAAAGGTAAAGAAAAAGAAACAGGATATATGGCTGAGGAATGGCACCTTCGATATGTCGGAAAAGAAGCTAAAGAAATAGCTGCCAGTGGTCTCAGTTTGGAAGAATACTACGGCTTTGAAGGCGGAGATTACGTCGATTAAAAAATAAACTTTTCTCTTGCAATTCTAGATAAATAGTGTATAATAGATGAGTATGTGTAAAGCATGCTTGTGGGAGGTAAAAATCTTTAATTACCGCCAAAACCACAAAGGAGGATTTAAAAATGGCTAAAAAAGTCGAAAAACTTGTAAAATTGCAAATCCCTGCTGGTAAAGCTACACCAGCTCCACCGGTTGGACCTGCTCTTGGTCAAGCTGGTATCAACATCATGGGATTCACAAAAGAGTTCAACGCTCGTACAGCTGACCAAGCTGGTATGATCATTCCAGTTGTTATCTCAGTTTACGAAGATAAATCATTTACTTTCATCACTAAAACACCACCAGCTGCTGTTCTTTTGAAAAAAGCTGCAGGTGTTGAAAAAGGATCAGGTACACCTAACAAAACTAAAGTTGCTACAGTTACTCGTGCACAAGTACAAGAAATTGCAGAAACTAAGATGCCAGATTTGAACGCAGCAAACGTAGAGTCTGCAATGCGTATGATCGAAGGTACTGCTCGTTCTATGGGATTCACTGTTGTTGACTAATCAATAACACCCCAATATAACCCGCAAGACTTCATCATTTCGAGAAGTGACGTGGGAGATGAAAATCGATTGAACCACTTACAAGGAGAATAGAAAATGGCTAAAAAAAGCAAACAACTTCGTGCTGCTCTTGAGAAAATCGACAGCACAAAAGCATACAGCGTAGAAGAAGCTGTAGCACTTGCAAAAGAAACTAACTTTGCAAAATTTGACGCAACTGTAGAAGTTGCTTACAACTTGAACATCGACGTTAAAAAAGCTGACCAACAAATCCGTGGAGCAATGGTATTGCCAAACGGTACTGGTAAAACTTCACGCGTTCTTGTTTTCGCACGTGGTGCAAAAGCTGAAGAAGCAAAAGCTGCTGGTGCAGACTTTGTTGGTGAAGATGACCTTGTTGCTAAAATCAACGACGGTTGGTTGGACTTCGACGTAGTTATCGCTACACCTGACATGATGGCTCTTGTTGGACGTCTTGGACGTGTCCTTGGACCACGTAACTTGATGCCAAACCCTAAAACTGGTACTGTAACAATGGATGTTGCTAAAGCAGTTGAAGAGTCTAAAGGTGGTAAAATCACTTACCGTGCTGACCGTGCAGGTAACGTTCAAGCAATCATCGGTAAAGTATCATTTGAAGCTGAAAAATTGGTTGAAAACTTCAAAGCTTTCAACGAAACAATCCAAAAAGCAAAACCAGCTACAGCTAAAGGAACTTACGTAACAAACTTGACTATCACAACTACTCAAGGTGTTGGTATCAAAGTTGACGTAAACTCACTTTAATCAATAGATTATATCAGAGAACGAGTGCGAAAGTGCTCGTTTTTTTGTTTTATTTCACTATACTTCATTATTCAACTATCTCGGAAAACCTCAAAAGTTGGTAGAAAGTTTTGCAATCGTCTTTCTAAAGTTAAATGATAAAAGGAAAATATATAAAAATGAGATAAAGCAATCGTTTTACAAGGTTAGTTTTAAATAAATATACAAAAATAATGATAAAAAATAACGAAGATTTAAATATAAAAAGAGGGTAGAAAATATTCAGAAAATAGGAACAAAAGCGACAATTTTAAAAATTATGACCCTTATAAAATGCTGATAATTCAAGTAAAATGTTACCTAAATTTTACTTAGAAAATTGTTATTTTTTTGAAAAATTATAAATCAAATATCTTGTGTAATGAGATAAGATGTGATATTATTTATATACATGTTAATTGTGAATTATATAAAATTTCCTCTCGATTATGTAAAGAAATTGTTGATGGATTTTTTTGGAAATTTTTAACTAACATGATGAAAATAAAAGGAGGTTGTTGGGCTCAATGAAAGGCAAGCAACAACAAGATTTTAGAGTAGAAAAGTACATCCGTTATGGGATTCGTAAATACAGTTTTGGAGCAGCATCAGTAGCGATTGCGGCTGGTTTAATGTTCTTAGGAAATGGAGCAGTTTCAGCGACAGAGGTACAAAGTGCGGAAACTACCGTAGCAGCAACTCTAGCTGAAAAATCTGATCAGAATACCACAGAAGTAAAGCCAGAAATTGGAAAAACTACGGAAGCAAAAACAGAAGTTAAAGCAGAAGAGACTAAAAAAGTAAATAAAGCTGTTCTTGAAGCAAGTATTACTACTTTAGAATCTAAACTTTCAACTACTAAGAATGCAGACCCTTCAGTTATAGCCAATGCTCGTGAAGCCTTAGCTACTGCAAAAGCTGTTTTAGCAAATGAAGCAGCTAAGCAAGAAGAGGTAGATATCCAAAAAGATATTCTCTCTGCATTGGGAACAGTTGTAACTGAATCAAATAAACTTGGATTAGAGAAAGAACAGGCTGATAAAGACAAGGTAGCAAAAGCAGAAGCAGAAAGAAACGCTACACCAACAGAAAAAGCAGTTTCTGAAGCAACAACTGTCTTGACACAAGTTTCATCAGAAGCTGATGTAACTAATACACTTGCTGCTACAGAACTTCGTAAAAAAGAGGTATCAGAAGAAAATAGAGTAGCAGTTGAAGCAGCGGTTGCTAAAAACCAAGCGGTACTTAACGAATCAAAAGTACTTTTAGCTGACAAGAGCGTTACAAAGGAACAAGTAGAGGCTCAATTAGAACGTTTAAATGAATCAATTCTTGCAGTATACAGTGAACTTAAAAAAGCAGGAATTGGTCGTGATGGTAACTATAGTGTAGCGTTATCAGCTGATGAAGGATACACTAGCAATTCAACAGAGTTAAGAAAAGAAAACGGTGAATTTCTTACAGCTACAGGTAAATCATATAAAACATTAGACGGTAACGATAAATATAGAATATACGTTCACGGATACCAATCAGAAAATACAGAAATTGGAGCAGCTAACAGTGGAAGACCAGATGTAGGTGGACGTACAGATATTCCTTTATCAAAAACTGAAGCTCAAAAACTAGCAAAAGAAGCACTTTTATGGAAAGGTAAAGTTCGTGCTAGTGGAAAAAATAACGGTAATAATACCTGGGGAGCGGGTGGACCTTACGAGTACCTAGCAACTGAAATTTATGGTTATACTTACGAACAAGGAACTCACTATGTATATATTACAGATGTGAAAAAACGTTTCAGCTTATCACAAGAAGCAGAGGCAGCAGGCTATTCGATTAAAAAAATTGACCTTAGTAACTTGATTCCAGGTACTGGGTATAATGAAAAAACAGACACAGTAGAAGGGTATGCAGCATCTAACCTTCAAAATGGTGTTTATGATATGCGTTATATCGTAACAGTTGAAAAAGATGGACAATCTCAACAGGTTACTTTCCGTGATTTAACAGCTGGTTGGATTGGCTGGCAAGACTCATCAGCTCCATCTATTTTAGGAACATCTAAAATGGTTACAATCGGAGATGAAGTAGACCATGACATTAAATATGTAGATAACGAGGGAATGAATAAAGATGAAAGAGCTGGATATGTGTATGCAGATAACGGTTCTAAAGTAGTAGCAGGTTCTAAAACTGCTCCATCTACATCAAAAGCAGCAACATTTACAGCTATTGATGGAACAAAAATAAGAACAATGACATCACCTCAAACAGTTAATGCTCATACTACGTTAAATGGTGTTTACACAGGTCAAGACGCTTCAGTTGCAGACGTAATTCCAGGATTAAGTTATAATCCGACAACAGGGAAAATTCATGGAACAGCTTCAGAAGCTGGAATCTATACTGTAGCTGCATTAGCAAAAGACTACAATAACGCTACAAACGCTAAGAATGTTGACTGGAATATGGACGGGCAAGAAGCTCACGAAAATATTACAATTGCAGTAGCACCAAAAATTACAGTATCTAACGTAGAAGCTTATGCAACAAAAGTTCCTGTAACAGTATCAAACGGAGCAAATAAAGCAGAAATTACGATGCCTGATGGGACTGTAACAAACTTAGTTGTCAAAGATGGAAAATGGACTGTAGGCGCAGGAACTACGAATAAAGCAGTAAAAGAAGGCGATCAATTAGCAGATGCTTCAGCAACAGCACCAACTAAATTCGAATTACCTGTAACTTCAGATTCAACACAATATGTAGGAATTAATAGTATCGAAGCAAAAGCCTCTACAGATAAAGTTCGTGCAGATATTCAACGTGAAATTGCAACAGTAAAAGATGCAGATGGAAAATCTTATACAGCGACATTTAACCGTGCAACAGGTAAATATACTCTTGCTAATGAAGATGCATACGTATTAAAAGATAATGGAGACGGAACATCAACTTTAACAGAACGTCGTGTATATACAGATGCAAAAGCAAATGGAGATGTTGATTTTATTGTTTATGAATTTACACGTACATGGAATGCAACTTCTTCAGCAGCTAATTTAATTGATAAAGTAGCAGAAATTCGTAAAAATGGTGAAGTAACTGCAGTAGGAGACGTAACTCGTACAGTTACAGCTGTGCCAAGAGAACAAACAGCTGATAAACAAGGCCTTATTGTTACAGTGAAGTATGATTCAGCAACAAAACAATGGACAGCTTCTGACGGTTCAACAGTAACAGCTAAAGAATCTAATGCAGGATGGTCAATTGAAACATCTTCAGGATTCAAAGGGTATGTATCTTATCGTGAAGCAATTGGAAATGATGTAGCATCTATCCAAAATGATAAACCGACTGCTTCATCTACAAGCTATGCTGAAACAAAAGATAACTCTGTAGATTTACTAAAATCTCCTAAAGCTAATGTAGAATTTGAAGATGTGATTGATGACAATTCAGATGATGCTGAGTCAGAAACTATCAAAACTAAGTTAACAGTAACAGCTCCAGATGGAACGAAGAAAGAATTTAACTTAGCAGATGCGGAAGAAAAAGCTTATATTCAAGCACAACGTACAGCTGCAGAAAAAACACAAGCAGCAGCAGCGGCAATTGAAGAGGCTCAAGCGGCACAAAATGAACTAGCTCGTATTCAAGAACAAGTAGACCGTCAAGTACAAATGATTGCAGACGCAGAAGCAGCATTAGCGAACCTAAAACTTCGTACAATTTCTGTAACAGCGAAAGACTTAGCTGAAAAGAAACTTAAAGATGTAAAAGACTTCAAAGCTAGCTTAGATGAGAAATTAAAAGAAGCTCAAGGAAAACTTCCTGAATTAACAGCGAAAGTTACTTCAAGTCGTCAAGAAGCTTTAGAAGCAGAAAAAGCGGTAGAAGCAGCACGTACAGCATTAAAAACAAAAGCTGCAGAAAACTTATCAAATCCAGAAGTTGCAGCTTATACATTAGGTCAATACGGATCTTACAAAGTAACAGTAAGAGCTGTTGACTCAAACGGTGTTGTAACAACTCCAACAGTAGGAAAAACAGATGCTGGAGAAGTTACAGAAGACGCAGTTGCAGAAACAACTTACTACATCGTAGTTTCTAAACCTGAAAAATCATCTGGTGCAGAAGGTCAAGAACAAACTGATTCAATGGAAACAGGATTCAAGACTGGATTACCAAATAATGCAGAAGTATCTGACTACAAACTAGTAGATCCAGTATCAGGTAAGAAAACAGATTCTGTAACGACTGAAGAAGGTACGTATGCTATTGATGGAACTACAGGAGCAGTATCATTTACACCTGCACCAGGCTTTATCGGTAATGCTAAACCATTAACAGTGGCAGCTAACGTAACAATTACAGGAGATGACGGTCAACCAGTAGTAGTAGAATCTACAACGACTTATACACCAACAGTATATGGTGTTAAACCCAAAGATGATAAAACAACTGGAAAACAAGGTCAAGTTCAAACTTCAATTCCAGGAAGTGAAAGATTCTCAGCATTAAATACAACAGCGAATACTCCAGATAATACAAACGTAGACTGGACAACAGCTAAGTACTCATTAGAAGGTGCTAATGAAGAAGGTAAGGTTGTAGTTGAAGGAGAAGGAACATACGCTATTGACCCAACAACAGGTGCAGTGACATTCACTCCAGAACCAAGCTTCAAAGGACAAGCGAAAGGGGTAGAAGTAAAAGTATCTGTAACAGCAACTGATTCAGAAGGAAACAAAGTTGAAGTTACATCTAGTGGAGATTACACGCCAGAAGTTGAAGCAGTAGAACCAACTGCAGAACCTAAAGAAACTTCTGGAAAACAAGGCAGACCACAAACTCAAGATGCGACTACAATGTTCAAAGAAGGTGACAAATCAGCACCAATCGATAAGTCGACAATCAAACTTGTAGACCCAACAGGTGCAGAAGTCACAACAATGCCAGCTCTTAAAGATGGAAAAGAAGTGGGTACTTATACTTTAGACCCAGAAACTGGAGTGATTACATTCCAACCGAATAAAGACTTCACTGGAACACCAGATCCAGCGAAAGTAACTGCGGCAGACAAAAACGGAACAAAAGTTGAAACAACTTACACTCCAACTGTTACTCCAGTAGTACCAGAAGGACAAGATAAAACTACTACAAACCTTCAAGGATTACCTCAACAAAGTAAAGTGAAATTTACCGAAGGAGATCCGGAATTCCCAATCGACGATAAAGTACCTGCGACGTTCGAAGATGGAACGACTACAAAAGTAGTACCAGGAGAAGGTACATACACAGTAGATCCAGATGGAACAGTTCACTTCCAACCAGAAAAACAATTCACAGGTGTAGCTAAAGGTGTAACTGTAAAACGTGTCGATACAAACGGAACACCAGCTACAGCGAAATACACACCGATTGTTAAACCAGTAGTACCAGAAGGATTCGATAACATTACTACAGGAGTACAAGGTCAAGAACAAAAAGGTAAACCTTACTTTAAACCAGGTAATGAAGCAGTGCCGATTAATTACGATGCTCCAGCAACATTACTAGATCCAGAAACGAAGAAACCTGTTCCTTCAAATGAACTTCCAGCGAAAGATCCAGAAGGAAATGTAATCGGTAAGTATACTTTAAATCCGACTACAGGAGAAGTGAAATTCACACCAATAGATAAATCTTATGTAGGGCCAGTACAACCAGTAACAGTTCAACGTGTTGATAAAAACAATACACCGGCAACAGCTGATTATACTCCAGTAATCGTAGGAGTTAAACCAACGGCTAAGCCAGCTGAATCAACTGATGTACAAGGTGCAACTCAAAAACAACCAATTACGTTCAAAGGTGGAACTGCAGACTTAGAAGATCCAGCTGGAAACCCAATTAAATCAGATCCAGTTCCGGTTAATCCAGGTTCAGTTACATTAGTAGGTGAAAATGGAAAACCAACTGATGAAGTAGTTGTAAAAGATCCAAAAGATCCTAATAAAGTAATCGGTAAGTATACTCTTGTAAAAGAGCCTGGTAAAGATCCAGTTGCAGTATACACACCAGAAGACAAAACATACGTAGGAAAAGTTCCGACGGTAACGATTCAAGCAGCAGATATGAACGGAACTCCAGTAAGAACTACGTACACACCTAACATTAAACCTGTTAAACCAACAGCAACACCAGCTAAAACAACAGATATTCAAGGTAAAGCGCAAACAGGATTACCAGAATTCAAAGGTGGAACAGTATCGATTAACGGTGAAGAGAAAGTTGTTCCAATTGATGAAACAAAAGCTCCAAAACTAATTGATCCAACAACAGGAGAGCCAACTGACAAAGTTGTAGTAGAAGGAGAAGGAACATACACAATCGAAGATGGAAGAGTTAAATTCCAACCCGAACCACAATTCACAGGAACTGCTACAGGTGTAGAAGTTCAACGTGAAGATACAAATGGTACAACTGTAAAAGCTAAATACACTCCAACAGTAACTCCGGTTAAACCAACAGGAGAAGATGTTACATCAGAAGATATTCAAGGTGCTAAGCAAACAGGTACACCAGTATTCAAAGGTGGAGATGATGAATTCCCTATCGACAATAAAGTACCAGCGAAACTAATCGATCCAGAAGGGAAACCAACTGATAAAGTTGTAGTGAAAGATGAAGGAACATATACTATTGACGAAGATGGTAATGTAACATTCACTCCAGAACCACAATTCACAGGTCAAGCAACTGGCGTCACTGTTCAACGTCAAGATACGAACGGAACAACAGTTCAAGCGAACTATACACCTAAAGTTAAAGGTGTAACACCAACAGCAACACCAGCTAAAACTAAAGATATTCAAGGTAAAACACAAACAGGATTACCAGAATTCAAAGGTGGAACAGTAACTGTAAATGGTGAAGAAAAAACTGTTGAGATTGATGAAACAAAAGCACCTAAATTGATTGATCCAGAAATAGGAGAACCAACTGATGAACCAGTAGTAATTCCTGGAGAAGGAACATATACAATTGAAGACGGTAAAGTTAAATTCCAACCAGAACCAACATTTACTGGAACAGGAGAAGGTGTAGAAGTTCAACGTGTAGATAAGAATGGAACACCGGTAACAGCTAAGTACACACCAAAAGTAGTACCGGTAACTCCAACAGGAGAAGATAAGACATCTACTGGACCTAAAGGTCAAGTTCAAACAGGAACTCCAGAGTTCGAAGGTGGTTCAGCGAAAATTAACGGTAAAGAAGTAACTGTTAAAATCGATAAAAATTCACCTGCAAAACTAATCAATCCTAAGACAGGAGAACCAAGTGAAGATGAAAATGGTAATCCAATACCAGTAAAAGTTGATGGAGAAGGAACATATACAATTGATCCAAAAACAGGAGTGGTAACATTCACTCCAGAACCAGAATTCTTAGGAACAGCAACAGGTGTAACAGTTCAACGTCAAGATACAAATGGAACAGAAGTAACAGCTAAGTATACACCAACAGTTACTCCAGTAACGACGACTGTAGACAAAACATCAGAAGGTGCTAAGAATACTCCACAATCTAACACTCCAGAATTCACAGGAGATGTTGACTTAGATGTACCACCAACATTTGATGATGGTACAACTACAAGAGTGGTAGAAGGAGAAGGAACGTATACAATCGATAAAGACGGTAAAGTAACATTTACACCAGAACCAGAATTTACGGGTACTGCAGATGGAATTACTGTCGTTAGAAAAGATAAGTTAGGTAAAACTATCTCTGCTACATACACACCAACAGTTCGTCCGGATACTGAGTTTGTAGATAAAAATGGAAATCCAATCAAAGGATATCCAAGTGAAGATGGAACAACACCGAAGAAAGATATTCCTGAGTATCGCTATGTAGAAACAATAACAGACGAGCACGGGAACACAAGACATATCTATAAACAAGTTGTAACCTTCTTCAAGGATAAAGAAGGAAAAGAAATTCCAAATTATCCTGTAGAAAAAGGAACAACACCGAAGAAAGATAATGTTCCAGAATACAGATTCGTAGAAACGAAGAAACTACCAAATGGAGATACAGAACACGTATACGAAAAAGTTAAAACTTCATTCAAGGATAAAGAAGGAAAAGAAATTCCAAATTATCCAACAGAAGAAGGAAAACAACCGAAGAAAGATATCCCAGGCTACCGCTTCGTAGAAACAAAACCACTGCCAAACGGCGATACAGAACACGTATACGAAAAAGTAACAACATTCTTCAAAGATAAAGATGGTAACGAAATCAAAGACAAAGAAAGTGGATTTGTAGATAAGAAAGACATTCCAGACTACCGCTTCGTAGAGACTAAGAAATTACCAAACGGCGATACAGAACACGTTTATGAGAAAGTTTCAACACCACTTATTCCTCAAACAGAGCCAGGTAAACAAATTACAACAACTTGGACAGATGAAAAAGGAAATCCATTGAAACCAATGGAACCAGGTTCTAAAGAACCAGGAACAATTCCAGGTTACGAATATGTGAAGACTGTGACAGATCCAAATGGAAATATCAGACATATCTTCAAGAAAGTTGAGATGCCAACTCCAAGACCGGTTGAACCAAGTCAACCAGTACAACCAGTTTCTCCACAAGAGCCAACAAGCCCTGAGAAACCAGTAACTCCAGACATGCCAGTAGTACCTGAGCAACCAAAACAACCAGCAACACCTAAATATGTTGAGGGTCAAAAAGAATTGCCAAATACTGGTACAGAAGACAATGCCCGTCTTGCGGCACTTGGACTTCTTGGAGTCTTGAGTGGATTTGGTCTTGTAGCTCGCAAGAAGAAAGAAGATTAATTAAAATCTTTCTGATAAACGAATATAGTAGAAAACCAATGATGTAAAAGTCATTGGTTTTTTGAAATTTCCAATTTTTTTCTGAAAATGGATTTGCTAATATTCGATAAAAAATGGTAAAAAATGCTTTTAATATTACTAAAAAGAGGATGAATATTTAAAAATAAAATATATTTATTAGTATAAGTGATAAAATAAGTTTAAAAAATAAAATTTATTTATTTATTATAGTGTAAATTTAAAGCCTAACTACTTGCTTGTAAGGAGAGAATATGGTATCATTAAGCTGTGTATAGACACCAAATTTTCGACATGCAAAACGTTGTTATATCAAATGTTTTATAATGCTGATTTTTTGTGCTAAGTACATAAAAATAAAGTAAAACATAAGGAGGTTGTGAGTCTCAATGAAAAGCGAACAACAAGATTTTAGAACAGAGAAGTACATTCGTTACGGTATTCGTAAATACAGCTTTGGAGCAGCATCAGTAGCGATTGCAGCTGGTTTGATGTTCCTAGGTAACGGTGCGGTATCAGCTACGGAAGTGCAAGCTGCAGAAACTCCAGTAGCAGCAACAACTCCAGCTGAAAAAACTGATCAAGGTACTGCAGAAGCGAAACCTGAAGTTAAAGCACAGGAAGCTAAAAAAGTAAACAAAGCTATCCTCGAAGCAAGTATTGCTACTTTGGAGTCTAAACTTTCAACTGCTAAATATGCGGACGCTACAGTAGTAAGTTCAGCTAAGGAAGTATTGGCAACAGCTAAAGCAACTCTAGCTAAATTAGATGCTAGCCAAGCTGATGTAGATGCACAAGCAGAGACTGTATCAGCTTTGAGCACAGTTGTAACTGAGTCAAATACTGCTGGTTTCGATAAGAAACAAGCGGCTGAAAAAGAAGCAGCTAAAGCAGAAGCTGAAAAGAAAGCAACTCCAGCTGAAACAGCTCTTTCAGTAGCGAAAACAGCTCTTACACAAGTATCGTCAGAAGCTGAAGTAACCAACAAATTGGCTGAGACTGAACTTGCTAAGGCTGATGTGAAAGAAGAAAACAAGGCAGCAGTTACAGCAGCAGTAGCTAAAAACCAAGCTGTTCTTACTGAAACTAAGGCTCTTCTAGCTGATAAGAGTGTTACAAAAGAGCAAGTAGATGCTCAATTGGAACGCCTTAACGAATCAATCCTCGCAGTTTACAATGAATTGAAAAACGCAGGAATCGGCCGTGACGGTAAGTTTGCTGTTAACCTAGATGAAGTACAGACAACAGGTCTTAAAGATGCCTCTACTGAAACAGGTACAAAATGGTTAGAAGATCATGATTATTCTTCATTATCAGATATCAAAGTTAAAACTAAAGAAGAAAACCTAAAAGAAATCAACGACTTGAATGACCAAATCCAATGGTTAGATTTTGGAGATAAAGAAGCATGGAAAAATCTAACTAAGTCTAACCAACTTCAAATCGGATCAACATATAAGAAAGAATTAAATCCTGGTTATATAGTTACAATGACGGTTAAGGAATTAAAACCATTTGAATCAACTGAAACATTCAAAAACCGTGTAGCGGGAACTGATTTAGCAAATACTTATCAACCAGATAAAGAAAATAAATTTAACCCTCAAAGCAATGGTGCAACAGGATTAGGAGCGAACCATCAAAACAAATATACTCACGTTGCTAATTCTGGTCTGACATCTGGTAAAGCTAAAACAACTATCGCAGGAACGAACCCTGCTGGTCAATCAAAAAACGGTCAAGCAGCTGGGGTTAAATTCGATGTAACAGCAACTTATAACGGTAAACCTGTAAAACCTGGTATCGTTATGACTTCTGGGGAAGATGTTGGGCCTCTTGAGTCTGAAATTTATACAACTAATGGTACTCCATGGGACTTAGCTGCAATTGTTGGTTATGGTAAAAATAAAAATGCATATGTTCCACTTAATAATTTTAAAGATATGAATGGTGGTAAAAAAGGTATCCTTACATGGAATGATGAAAAATTTGTTAATGCCTTAAATGGTAGGAAATTTGCGACTCCTGATACTGCTACTGCTGGTTTAGGTTCACAAGTATTCGGTGGATACATAAATAATAATGGATCAGGAACTCCAGTCTTATCTACTGCAAATGTAAGTGAAGTAGGATTTTATATCATGTCTTCTGGACAACAATCTTCTATGATTGGTATCAAGTTCTCTGACTTCGGAGATCTTCCAGAATCTTATGGAATGGCTGAGCACTATTTAAGAACTCAATCTATTGATTATGATACAAAAATAATTAAACAAATCCAACAACCATACTTAGGTGAAGTTAAAGCGGATATTGACTCTGCACCAGGTACTCGTGTACGAGGAGTAGACTCAGATGATGAGAAAGACAATGCTGATGAAGGTGTAGATCAACTTATTGCTCCAGGTAACTTTAAAACAAATAAAGATACTGGTCTTCCAGAAGTCCAATTAGTTAAAGCTCCGGATAACACTTATAAAGTTAAAGTTCTCGCTTCAGCTAACGGAAATGAAAACTTTAATGGTACTCTAGAAAAAGCTTATGTTCGTGGATTTATCGATTTCAATGGTAATGGTAAATTCGATAAAGGTGAAGAATCTAATATTGCAGAAGTAAATGGAAATGGTCAAGAAGTAGAATTAACATTTACAAACACTCAAGTAGTTGATACTACTAAAGATGTAGTAAACTTCCGTGTTCGTATCGCAAAAGATGAAGCTCAAGTAGAAAAAGCTGTAGGAATTGCATACTCTGGGGAAGTAGAAGATAACCAAATTCAAGTAATTCATGCACCTCGTGGAGATAAGGAAGAAACAACTGGTAAACAAGGTGAAACTCAATCTGTAGGTATTGAATTTGTATCACATGCTCTAGGAGATGATGCATCAAATCTTGGATCAAACAATGGCAAAACTACGTTTAATTCATATGGTAAACTAGATTACTCTGAACAAGCAAACTCAATCAGCGCAGAAACAACTAAGAAGAAACAACCTCAAGGTGTAATGATCGTAGATCCACAAGGAAACTTAGTTAAATCATACACTAAAGCAGGTCAAGGTACTTATACAGTAATAGAAGACAAAGTAATCTTCACACCAGAAGCTAACTTCGTTGGAAAAGCTGATGGTATCGTATTACGTGCTGTCGATGCTAATGGTCAATCAACTGGATGGACTGCATTAACAGATCAAAACCAACTTGAAAACATCAATGATGGTACACATACAACTACCACAAAAACTATGGATGCTGTTTATATTCCAACAGTAACTCCAAAAGAAATCACTGCAGATCCAGAAACATCAACAGATGTACAAGGTAAAGCACAGAAGAAAACTCCAACCTTTACAGCAGGGGCAGGAACAGAAAATCCAACACCAGTAACACCAAGTGCACAATATCCAGCTAAATTAGTTGATCCAAAAACTGGAGATAAAGTTGACTCTGTAACCGTAGAAGGGCAAGGAACTTACACAATCAACCCAACGACAGGTGAAGTAACATTCCAACCACTTCCAAACTTTACAGGAACAGCGACTGGAGTCGGTGTATCATTAACAGCACCTGTAGGTCAAGATAAAGATGGAAATCCTGTAACAGCTACAGCTACAACAACTTACACACCAACTGTAACAGCGGTAACACCAACAGCTGCCCCAGCTACTTCAACTGGAGTACAAGGTGAAACACAAAAAGGAACTCCTACATTTACAGAAGGAAATTCTGAAGTTCCAATTAAAGAAGGCTCTGTCAAACTTCTAGATAAAGAAGGAAATGAAGTTCCAGCAGGACAAACAACTCCAGCATACGCTGAAGATGGAGTAACTCCAGTGGGTACTTACTCAATCGATTCAGCAACAGGTGAAGTAACATTCACACCAACAGATAAATCTTACACTGGTAAAGTTACACCAGTTAAAGTTCAAGCTGAAGATAAGAATGGAACAAAAGTTTCAACAACATACACTCCAAATATCGTAGGAGTAACACCAACAGCAACTCCAGACGAATCAACAGGAGTACAAGGTGAAACACAAGAAGGAACAGTATCATTTGCACCAGGTGAAACAACAATTGGTGGTGAGAAGAAATCAGTTCCAATTAAAGCTAATTCAGCTAAATTACTAAATCCAGATGGCTCAGAAGCAACTGGACCAGTAGATGCTTTAGATCCACAAGGAAACAAAGTAGGGGAATACACAATTGACCCAGCTACTAACAAAGTAACCTTCACGCCGACTGATAAAACTTATGTAGGAAAAGTACAACCAGCTAAAGTTCAAGCTGAAGATGAAAATGGAACAAAAGTTTCTACAACTTACACACCAACTATCGTAGGAGTAACCCCAACAGCAGACCCAGCTGAAACAACAGATGTACAAGGTGTTGAACAATCTAAAGAAGTAACATTCAAACCTGGTAAAGCAACTGTTAACGGTGTTGAAAAAGAAGTACCACTTAAAACTGATTCATTTACACTATTAGATGAAGATGGACAACCAGCTACATCAGTACCAGCTAAAAACCCAGCGGGAGACGTTATCGGTACTTACACACTTAAAGTTGTAGACGGTAAAGTAACTGCAGTATTTACACCAACTGATAAAACATATGCAGGAGAAGTTGAACCAGTTACTATCCAAGCTAAAGATACAAATGGAACTCCAGTAACAACAACTTATACTCCAAACATCACTCCGGTAGAACCAACAGGAACACCAACAACATCTGAAGATGTACAAGGACAACCTCAAGAAGGAACTCCAACATTCACTCAAGGTGACGATAAAGTTCCTATGAAGATTGATAATGAGCAACCAGCGAAATTTATTGATCCAGCTACTGGAAACCCAACTGATGAAACAACAATTCCGGCAAAAGATGATAAAGGAAACACAGTTGGTACATACACTATCGAACCAACAACAGGTAAAGTAACCTTCACACCAAACAAAGACTTTGTAGGTACTCCAGTACCAGCGACAGTTCAAGCGAAAGATGTGAATGGAACACCAACAACAGCTACATACACACCAACAGTAACACCAGTAGTTCCAACAGCAGAACCAGCTGAAACAACAGACATCCAAGGTAAAGAACAAACTGGCAAACCAACATTCACACCAGGGGCTGATGAAGTACCAATGGATGATGATACTCCAGCAACCTTCGAAGATGGTTCAAAAGAAAAAGTAATTCCAGGTGAAGGAACATACACAGTTGCACCAGATGGAACAGTGAAATTCACACCAGAGAAGAACTTCACAGGTAAAGGAACAGGCGTAACTGTTAAACGTGTAGATAAGAATGGAACACCAGTAACAGCTAAATACACACCAACAGTAGCACCAGTAACACCAACAGGAACAGACGCTGTAACAGAAGATGTTCAAGGTTCAACTCAAACAGGTAAACCAGTATTCACACCAGGTAAAACAACAGTTAACGGTGAAGAAAAAACTGTAGAATTATCTGATAAGCCAGCTAAATTGGTAGATCCGAAAACAGGTGATCCTGTTGATTCAGTAACTATCGAAGGTGAAGGAACATACGAAGTAGCACCTGACGGAACAGTTACATTTACACCAGCGAAGAACTTCACAGGCAAAGGAACAGGTGTCACAGTTCAACGTGAAGATAAGAATGGAACACCAGTTAAAGCCACTTACACACCAGTTGTGAAACCAGCAACACCAACAAGTTCAGATGTTATCACTACAAATGTTCAAGGTGCCACTCAATCAGGAACACCAACATTTGAAGGTGGAAAAGTAACAGTTAACGGTGAAGAAAAAACTGTAGAAATCGACGAAACTGTTAAACCAACATTTGACGATGGCACAACTGAGAAGAAAGTACCAGGTGAAGGAACATACACAATCGATGA
>NZ_JALDUC010000003.1:0-54606 GCF_023109235.1 Streptococcus mitis | reverse complement strand
GAGACTAAGAAACTTCCAAATGGAGACACAGAACATGTCTACGAAAAAGTCACAACTTCATTCAAGGATAAAGAAGGAAATGTAATTCCAAACTATCCAACAGAAGATGGCGAACAACCTAAGAAAGATATCCCAGGTTACCGCTTCGTAGAGACTAAGAAACTTCCAAATGGCGATGTAGAACACGTCTATGAAAAAGTAACCACACCAACACCAGTTACAGAAAAAGTATTAACAACTTATGTAGATGAAAATGGTGAATTGATTATTCCAGACGAAAATGGATCACATCCAGGTAAGTCATTGGAAGGTTACGAGTTAGTTCGTACAGAAACAGATGCTAATGGTAATGTTCACAATGTTTACCGTAAGATTCAATCTCAAAAACCGGTACAACCAGTTGAGCCAGCTACTCCAGCACAACCAGTACAAGCAACCGCAATGAAAGAAGCTGAAGCTAAGCGCGAATTGCCAAATACTGGTACAGAAGACAATGCTAGCCTTGCAGCACTTGGACTTCTCGGAGTATTGAGCGGATTTGGTCTTGTAGCTCGCAAGAAGAAAGAAGACTAAGCTTTCTAATTGATATGATTTGTTTGTAATGAACATATCATCCCTAAAGCTGATGAATCGAATGATTCATCAGCTTTTTTGCTGTTTTCACTAGGAGTACAGAGTGAACATCGAAATCAGAATCTCAGTTAGGAAATAATGGTTATACTTTTTTCTTTCTTAAAAAATATGGTATAATAGAGAGTAAAAAACTTTGAAAGAAAGAAAAAGATGAATTTAAAAGATTACATTGCAACAATTGAAAATTATCCAAAGGAGGGTATCACCTTCCGAGATATCAGTCCTTTGATGGCTGATGGAAATGCTTATAGCTACGCTGTTCGTGAAATCGTTCAATATGCTACTGACAAGAAAATTGACATGGTTGTAGGGCCTGAGGCTCGTGGATTTATCGTGGGTTGTCCAGTTGCTTTTGAGTTGGGAATTGGTTTTGCGCCTGTTCGTAAGCCAGGGAAATTGCCACGTGAAGTCATTTCTGCTGACTATGAAAAAGAGTACGGAGTTGATACCTTGACTATGCATGCTGACGCCATTAAGCCAGGTCAACGTGTTCTTATCGTAGATGACCTCTTGGCAACAGGTGGAACTGTTAAGGCAACCATCGAGATGATTGAAAAACTTGGTGGTGTTGTAGCAGGTTGTGCCTTCCTTGTTGAATTGGATGAATTGAACGGCCGTGAAAAAATCGGTGACTACGATTACAAAGTTCTGATGCATTATTAATCAAAAACAGTCCCTAGGGCTGTTTTCTCTACATTAGGATATAAAAATAGACTATAGCTAGTTAGAGAAAAACTATAATTGAAAACTATATCTTCTTGCAGTATAATAAAAGGACTAGGTGTTTGAGATTTAGTTTCATACTCAATGAAAATCAAAGAGCAAACTAGGAAACTAGCCGCAGGTTGCTCAAAACACTGTTTTGAGGTTGTGGATAGAACTGACGAAGTCAGCTCAAAACACTGTTTTGAGGTTGTGGATAGAACTGACGAAGTCAGTAACATATCTACGGCAAGGCAACGTTGACGCGGTTTGAAGAGATTTTCGAAGAGTTTCAAACATATGCAATGATTCCTGAAAGAATACAGTTAGGAGAGGGTTATGCCGATTCGAATTGATAAAAAATTACCAGCTGTTGAGATTTTACGGACAGAGAACATCTTTGTCATGGATGATCAACGTGCAGCCCACCAAGATATCCGTCCCTTGAAGATTTTAATTTTAAATCTTATGCCACAGAAAATGGTCACAGAGACCCAGTTGTTACGCCATTTGGCCAATACACCCCTACAACTGGATATTGATTTTCTTTATATGGAAAGCCACCGTTCTAAGACAACTCGTTCAGAGCACATGGAGACCTTTTATAAAACTTTTCCTGAAGTTAAGGACGAGTATTTTGATGGGATGATAATCACGGGTGCTCCAGTTGAGCATTTACCATTTGAGGAAGTGGACTATTGGGAGGAATTCAGTCAGGTAATCGAATGGTCCAAGACCCATGTCTATTCGACCCTTCATATCTGTTGGGGTGCTCAGGCGGGACTCTATCTGCGTTATGGGGTTGAAAAATACCAGATGGACAGTAAGTTATCGGGTATCTATCCTCAGGATGCTTTAAAAGAGGGGCACCTTCTCTTTAGAGGCTTTGACGATAGCTATGTATCCCCTCATTCTCGTCACACGGAGATTTCTAAGGAAGAGGTCTTAAACAAGACCAATCTCGAGATTTTATCGGAAGGACCTCAGGTTGGGGTTTCGATTTTGTCTAGTCGTGATTTACGAGAAATTTATAGTTTTGGGCATTTGGAATATGACCGTGATACCTTGGCAAATGAATATTTCCGAGATCGTGATGCAGGTTTGGATCCTCATATTCCAGAAAATTACTTTAAGGATGACGATGTCAACCAGACACCTTGTCTTTGTTGGTCTTCATCAGCAGCCCTCTTTTTCAGTAACTGGGTGAATTATGCGGTCTATCAGGAAACGCCTTTTGACTGGAGAAAAATAGAAGATGATGCATCTGCATTTGGGTATTTATAAGAGGAATTATGACATATTTAGACGCTTTTAAATCAGGGAACTTGGTTTTACCGAGTGCCCTGCTCTTGCATTTTAAGGAACTCTTTCCTTCTAGCGACGATTTTCTGGTCTGGCAATTTTTCTATTTGCAAAATACGACAGGTTTAGAAGAAATGTCCCCAAGCCAGATTGCTGAAAGGATTGGCAAGGAAATTTCGGATGTCAATCAGGCTATTTCCAATCTGACGGAGAGGGGACTACTTCAGTATCGAACGATAGAATTGAATGGTGAAATCGAATTGCTTTTTGATGCTAGTTTGGCTTTGGAACGTTTGGATAATTTGCTTGGAGCAGCTCATTCAAGTTCAGACCAGTTGACACCTCAAAACCAGCTCAAAGATTTGGTGGAAACTTTCCAGCAGGAATTAGGGCGCTTGTTGACTCCTTTTGAGATTGAGGATTTGATCAAGACACTAAAGGAAGATGGGACCAGTGCTGACTTGATTAAGGAAGCTCTTCGTGAAGCTGTTTTGAATGGAAAATCAAACTGGAAGTACATTCAGGCGATTTTGAGAAATTGGCGCCATGAAGGTATCAAAAGTGTGGCTCAAATAGAGGCCAAACGGGCAGAGAGAGAAGCAAGCAATCCTCAGTTGACACAGGTATCGGCAGATTTTAGAAATGCCATGGATCTCTGGAAGGATTAATCGTTGGAAGCAGGCTTGAAATCCGAGTAAGATTTGCAAGCTGTGTCTAATTGTGATAAAATAAATAGAAAATAAATTGAAAAAAGAGGTATGTGAAATGTCACGTAAACCATTTATCGCTGGTAACTGGAAAATGAACAAAAATCCAGAAGAAGCTAAAGCATTCGTTGAAGCAGTTGCATCAAAACTTCCTTCATCAGATCTTGTTGAAGCAGGTATCGCAGCTCCAGCTCTTGATTTGACAACTGTTCTTGCTGCTGCAAAAGGTTCAAACCTCAAAGTTGCTGCTCAAAACTGCTACTTTGAAAATGCAGGTGCTTTCACTGGTGAAACTAGCCCACAAGTTTTGAAAGAAATCGGTACTGACTATGTTGTTATCGGTCACTCAGAACGCCGTGACTACTTCCATGAAACTGACGAAGATATCAACAAAAAAGCAAAAGCAATCTTTGCAAACGGTATGCTTCCAATCATCTGTTGTGGTGAGTCACTTGAAACTTACGAAGCTGGTAAAGCTGCTGAATTTGTAGGTGCTCAAGTATCTGCTGCATTGGCTGGATTGACTGCTGAACAAGTTGCTGCATCAGTTATCGCTTACGAGCCAATCTGGGCTATCGGTACTGGTAAATCAGCTTCACAAGACGATGCACAAAAAATGTGTAAAGTTGTTCGTGACGTTGTAGCTGCTGACTTCGGTCAAGAAGTTGCAGACAAAGTTCGTGTTCAATACGGTGGTTCTGTTAAACCTGAAAACGTTGCTTCATACATGGCTTGCCCAGACGTTGACGGTGCCCTTGTTGGTGGTGCGTCACTTGAAGCAGAAAGCTTCTTGGCTTTGCTTGACTTTGTAAAATAATCAGTAGCAAAAGCTAGGTGGAACAGCATTCAGATGTCTGTTCCATTTTTTATAGGAGAGGAAAGATTGAAAACAAAGATTGGAAAAATTGGATTAGTAAGTATCTTTTTGCTAGGCTTGGCAGTTAGTCATGTCGCTGCCAATGAAACTGAAGTGAAAGCCTCTTCGGAAGAAAGCAGTGTGCAAGCTTCTTCTAGCAAGGTAGAAGAAAAGAAATCAGAAACAACTGCAAGTCAAAAAGAAGAAGAGAAAAAAGTTGGGACTTCTTCTAGTCAGCGTCCAGAGAAAAAGGAAGAAGTCAAAGAGACGCGAGCTAGTAGTCAGAAAGAAGAAAGTAAACCAAATTCAACATCAGCACACTGGGAGGGTGACTTCTATGTAAAAGCAGATGGTTTAAAAGCTAAGAGTGAGTGGATTTTTGATACTAGCCATAATAGCTGGTTCTATATAAAAGCAGATGGTCGTTATGCCCAAAAAGAATGGTATGGAAACTACTACCTCAAAGCGGGTGGTTACATGGCTAAAAATGAATGGGTTTACGATAACAATTATAAGAGTTGGTTCTACCTCAAGGCAGACGGTTCTTATGCAGAGCAAGAATGGCAGAAAATCAATGGCAAATGGTACTATTTCAAGAAGTGGGGCTATATGGCTAAAAGTCAGTGGCAAGGAGATTATTTCTTGAATGGTCAAGGTGCTATGATGCAAAACGAATGGCTTTACGATAATCATTATAAGAGTTGGTTCTATCTTAAGTCAGACGGTTCTTATGCTAATGAACAGTGGCAAAAGGTAGATGGCAAGTGGTACTATTTCAAGAAGTGGGGGTACATGGCTCAAGATGAGTGGCATGGGGACTACTATCTTACTGAAAGTGGTGCTATGGCAACAGGTGAGTTAATTATGGACGATACTCGTTATACTTTTGCTGATTCAGGGGAACTGAAAGAAAAGAAAGCCTTGAATGTTGGTTGGGTTTATCGAAATGGACACCGTTATTTCTTTAACCATCGTGAAGAACAGGTTGGAACTGACCGTGCTAAGAAGGTTATTGATGTCAGTGAGCATAATGGCCGCATTAGTGATTGGAAAAAGGTTATCCAGGAAAATGGAGTTGATGGTGTTATTGTGCGCTTAGGATACAGCGGTGTAGAAGATAAGGAATTGGCACATAATATTCAAGAATTTAATCGACTAGGCATTCCTTATGGTGTTTATCTTTATACCTATGCAGAAAATGAAACAGATGCTGAGAATGATGCTAAGCAGACTATTGAACTCTTGAAGAAATACAAGATGAACTTATCTTATCCAATCTACTATGATGTTGAAAACTGGGAGTATGAAAATAAATCTAAGAAAGCTCCAGCAGATACAACTACTTGGGTTAAAATTATCAATAAGTATATGGAAACCATGAAGCATGCTGGTTATCAAAACGTGAAAGTTTATAGCTATCGTCAACTTTTGCAAACTCGTTTGAATCATCCAAATATTTTACAACATGTAAACTGGGTTGCTGCCTATACGGATGCGCTTGATTGGAACAATCCTCATTATTCAGGAGAAAAAGGATGGCAATATACTTCATCTGACTCTCTTAAAGGGATTCGGGGTCATGTTGATGTTAGCGTCTGGTATTAAGATGTAAAACTTAGAAAAGAGCCTACAAATTGTATGCTCTTTTCTTTATTTTATCTCTGTTAAGAGAGTTTGAAAGTGACTGGATTTCATTCTAAAAAATTCTTAAATTATCAGTCTATTGCAACTTTTCTCATGTGAGTCATTTGGCTTGCTATTGGTTTTCCTTAGTAGTATACTAAGGTAGTAATCATTAAGAAGTGGTTACAAATAATAATGAATGAGGTAAAATAAAATGGTAGAATTGAAAAAAGAAGCAGTAAAAGACGTAACATCATTGACAAAAGCAGCGCCAGTAGCATTGGCAAAAACAAAGGAAGTATTGAACCAAGCTGTTGCTGATTTGTATGTAGCTCACGTTGCTTTGCACCAAGTGCACTGGTACATGCGTGGTCGTGGTTTCCTTGTATGGCATCCAAAAATGGATGAGTATATGGAAGCTCTTGATGGTCAATTGGATGAAATCAGTGAGCGTTTGATCACACTTGGTGGTAGCCCATTCTCTACATTGACAGAATTCCTTCAAAACAGTGAAATCGAAGAAGAAGCTGGTGAATACCGTAATGTTGAAGAAAGCTTGGAACGTGTCCTTGCTATCTACCGTTACTTGTCAGAACTCTTCCAAAAAGGTTTGGATGTTACTGATGAAGAAGGTGACGATGTGACAAACGGTATCTTTACAGATGCTAAAACTGAAACTGATAAAACAATCTGGATGCTTGCCGCAGAACTTGGACAAGCACCTGGTTTGTAAGAAATAGAATAATCATATAAAAATCTGTAGGATGCCTCTTACAGATTTTTTTCTATTCTGTAAGCTATTCCAAACCAGTCTTTTTTTGAGTTTTTTGATAAAATAGTACTATCAGTGAAAAGGATGGAAGCATGACTAAGAAAATCGTAGCTATTTGGGCCCAGGATGAAGAGGGTGTGATTGGTAAGGGAAATCGCCTGCCTTGGCATTTGCCAGCAGAACTGCAACACTTCAAAGAAACAACTCTGAATCATGCTATCTTGATGGGGCGTGTGACCTTTGATGGGATGGGGCGTCGCTTGCTTCCACAACGGGAAACTCTGATTTTGACGCGTAATTCTGAAGAAAAGATAGACGGGGTTACTACTTTTCAGGATGTCCAGTCTGTCTTGGACTGGTATCAGGCTCAAGAAAAGAATCTTTATATTATCGGTGGGAAGCAAATTTTTCAGGCTTTTGAACCCTACCTTGACGAAGTAATTGTGACTCAAATTCATGCTCGGGTGGAGGGAGATACCTATTTCCCTGAGGAGTTTGATTTGTCTCTTTTTGAGACAGTTTCAAGCAAATCCTATACCAAAGATGAGAAAAATCCTTATGATTTTACCATCCAATACCGCAAGAGAAAGGAAGTCTAATGGAACGTAGTATATTTGGTTTTTTCACAGCCATGCTGTGTTTGGTCTGCTTACTTGCAGGAGCACAGGCTTTTCGTAAAAAGCGTTATGGGCTTTCTGTCCTGCTCTGGTTAAATGCCTTTACCAATTTGGTCAATAGTATCCATGCTTTTTACATGACCTTATTTTAGATAGAATGACAGTATAGAATAGAACGGAAGGAAATCATGCCTACAAATAGGAATAATGATATGATGGTTTATTGCTCATTTTGTGGCAAAAGCCAAGAAGAAGTACAAAAAATAATCGCAGGTAACAACGCCTTTATCTGTAATGAATGTGTGGAGTTAGCCCAGGAAATCATTCGAGAGGAGTTGGCGGAAGAAGTCTTGGCAGACTTGTCTGAAGTTCCAAAACCAATCGAACTCCTCCATATCTTGAACCACTATGTAATTGGTCAAGATCGTGCCAAACGTGCCTTGGCAGTGGCAGTTTACAACCACTACAAACGCATCAATTTCCACGATACGCGTGAAGAGTCAGAAGATGTGGATTTGCAGAAGTCAAATATCTTGATGATTGGCCCAACTGGTTCAGGGAAAACTTTTCTTGCCCAGACCTTGGCTAAGAGCTTGAATGTGCCTTTTGCGATTGCGGATGCAACAGCTCTTACTGAGGCTGGTTATGTGGGTGAGGACGTGGAAAATATCCTCCTCAAACTATTGCAGGCTGCTGACTTTAACATTGAACGTGCAGAGCGTGGCATTATCTATGTGGATGAAATTGACAAGATTGCTAAGAAGAGCGAGAACGTATCGATCACACGTGACGTTTCTGGTGAAGGGGTGCAACAAGCCCTTCTCAAGATTATCGAGGGAACCGTTGCCAGCGTACCACCTCAAGGTGGACGCAAACATCCACAACAAGAAATGATTCAAGTGGATACCAAGAACATCCTCTTCATCGTGGGTGGTGCCTTTGATGGCATTGAAGAAATTGTCAAACAACGTCTGGGTGAAAAAGTCATTGGATTTGGTCAAAATAATAAGGCGATTGATGAAAATAGCTCTTACATGCAAGAAATCATCGCAGAAGATATTCAAAAATTCGGGATTATTCCTGAGTTGATTGGGCGCTTGCCTGTCTTTGCAGCTCTTGAGCAATTGACAGTGGATGACTTGGTTCGCATCTTGAAAGAACCAAGAAATGCCTTGGTCAAACAATACCAAACCTTGCTTTCTTATGATGATGTCGAGTTGGAATTTGACGACGAAGCCCTTCAAGAGATTGCCAATAAGGCCATCGAACGCAAAACTGGTGCGCGTGGTCTTCGCTCCATCATCGAAGAAACCATGCTAGATGTCATGTTTGAAGTACCGAGTCAGGAAAATGTGAAATTGGTCCGCATCACAAAAGAAGCTGTCGATGGAACGGATAAACCAATCCTAGAAACAGCCTAGAGGTGACTATGGAACTTAATACACACAATGCTGAAATCTTGCTCAGTGCGGCTAATAAATCCCACTATCCGCAGGATGAATTGCCAGAGATTGCCCTAGCAGGGCGGTCAAATGTAGGCAAGTCTAGCTTTATCAACACCATGCTCAACCGTAAGAATCTGGCTCGCACGTCAGGGAAACCTGGGAAAACCCAGCTTCTCAACTTCTTTAACATTGATGACAAGATGCGCTTTGTGGATGTGCCTGGTTATGGCTATGCTCGTGTTTCTAAAAAGGAACGTGAAAAGTGGGGGCGCATGATTGAGGAGTACTTAACGACTCGGGAAAATCTCCGTGCGGTAGTCAGTCTAGTTGACCTTCGTCATGACCCGTCAGCAGATGATGTGCAGATGTACGAATTTCTCAAATATTATGAGATTCCGGTCATCATTGTGGCGACTAAGGCGGACAAGATTCCTCGTGGTAAATGGAACAAGCATGAATCAGCAATCAAAAAGAAATTAAACTTTGACCCAAGTGACGACTTTATCCTCTTTTCATCTGTCAGCAAGGCAGGGATGGATGAGGCTTGGGATGCAATCTTAGAAAAATTGTGAGGAAAAGAAAATGGCAAAAACAATTCATACAGACAAAGCCCCAAAGGCTATCGGACCCTATGTTCAAGGAAAAATCGTTGGCAACCTTTTGTTTGCTAGTGGTCAAGTTCCTCTCTCTCCTGAAACTGGGGAAATCGTTGGAGAAACGATTCAAGAACAGACAGAACAAGTCTTGAAAAACATTGGTGCTATTTTGGCAGAAGCAGGAACTGACTTTGACCATGTTGTCAAAACAACTTGCTTTTTGAGCGATATGAACGACTTTGTTCCTTTTAACGAGGTTTACCAAACGGCCTTTAAAGAGGAATTTCCAGCTCGTTCAGCAGTAGAGGTAGCTCGTCTTCCTCGTGATGTAAAAGTCGAAATCGAAGTCATCGCAGAGATTGGATAAGCTAGTTGAAGTTTGGTTCTGCCAAACTTCTTTTGATATAAGGAGAAAAAGATGACAAAGAAACAACTTCACTTGGTGATTGTGACAGGAATGAGTGGTGCAGGAAAAACTGTTGCCATTCAGTCCTTCGAGGATTTGGGATATTTCACTATTGATAATATGCCGCCAGCCCTCTTGCCTAAGTTTTTGCAGTTGGTGGAAACAAAGGAAGACGACCATAAGTTGGCCTTGGTAGTGGACATGCGTAGCCGTTCTTTCTTCTCGGAGATTCAAGCTGTTTTGGATGAGTTGGAAAACAAGGAAGAACTGGACTTTAAAATCCTCTTTTTGGATGCAGCAGATAAGGAATTGGTCGCTCGTTACAAGGAAACCAGACGAAGCCACCCTCTAGCAGCAGATGGTCGAATTTTGGATGGAATCAAGCTGGAACGTGAGCTCTTGGCACCTTTAAAAAATATGAGTCAAAATGTGGTGGATACAACTGAACTCACTCCGCGTGAGCTGCGTAAAACCCTTGCAGAGCAGTTTTCAGATCAAGAACAGGCTCAGTCTTTCCGTATTGAAGTCATGTCTTTTGGCTTTAAATATGGAATTCCGATTGATGCGGACTTGGTCTTTGATGTTCGTTTCTTGCCAAATCCATACTACCTTCCAGAGTTACGAAACCAAACGGGTGTGGATGAACCAGTTTATGACTATGTCATGAATCATCCTGAGTCAGAAGACTTTTATCAACATTTATTGGCCTTGATTGAGCCAATTTTGCCAAGTTACCAAAAGGAAGGTAAGTCTGTTTTGACTATTGCCATGGGTTGTACGGGTGGGCAACACCGTAGTGTGGCCTTTGCTAAACGCTTGGCGCAGGACTTATCCAAGAATTGGCCTGTTAATGAAGGGCATCGCGACAAAGACCGAAGAAAGGAAACGGTAAACCGTTCATGAGAAAACCAAAGATAACGGTGATTGGTGGAGGGACTGGAATCCCCGTCATTCTAAAAAGTCTGCGGGAAAAAGATGTGGAAATCGCTGCTATCGTAACGGTGGCGGATGATGGTGGTTCTTCAGGTGAACTCAGAAAAAATATGCAGCAGTTGACACCGCCAGGTGATCTTCGCAATGTCCTTGTGGCCATGTCGGATATGCCTAAGTTTTATGAGAAAGTCTTTCAGTATCGCTTTTCTGAAGATGCTGGAGCCTTTGCTGGCCATCCATTGGGAAATCTCATTATCGCTGGCCTGTCAGAAATGCAGGGTTCGACCTATAATGCCATGCAGTTGCTGAGCAAATTTTTCCATACCACTGGGAAGATTTATCCTTCCAGTGACCATCCCTTGACCCTGCATGCGGTCTTTCAGGATGGGACAGAAGTGGCTGGAGAGAGTCATATTGCAGACCATCCAGGCATGATTGACCATGTCTATGTGACCAATACCCTCAACGATGATACGCCTCTGGCCAGTCGTCGAGTAGTGCAGACTATTCTTGAAAGTGACATGATTGTCCTTGGGCCTGGTTCCCTCTTCACCTCTATTTTGCCCAATATCGTGATTAAGGAAATCGGGCAGGCACTTTTGGAAACCAAGGCAGAAATCGCCTATGTCTGCAATATCATGACCCAACGTGGGGAGACGGAGCACTTTACAGATAGTGATCACGTAGAAGTCTTGCATCGTCACCTTGGCCGACCTTTTATTGATACCGTCTTGGTGAATATCGAAAAAGTGCCTCAGGAATACATGAATTCCAATCGCTTTGATGAATACTTGGTGCAGGTGGACCATGATTTTGCTGGGCTTAGTAAGCAAGTTCCGCGCGTGATTTCATCCAACTTTCTTCGTCTGGAAAATGGGGGTGCCTTCCACGATGGAGATTTGATCGTGGATGAGTTGATGCGGATTATACAGGTGAGAAAATGAGTTTCACAGTAGCAGTAAAAGAAGAAATCTTAGGTCAACACCATCTGAGCCGGCATGAATTATCTGCCATTATCAAGATGTCTGGAAGTATCGGTCTCTCGACTTCGGGTCTGACCTTGTCTGTTGTGACAGAAAATGCCAAACTGGCCCGTCACCTTTATGAGTCCTTCCTCCATTTCTATCAAATCAAATCGGAAATTCGCCATCACCAACGGAGCAATCTCCGCAAGAATCGGGTCTATACTGTTTTTACAGATGAAAAGGTGCAGGACTTGCTGAGTGATTTGCACTTGGCAGACTCCTTCTTTGGTCTGGAAACAGGTATTGACGAGGAGATTTTATCAGACGAGGAAGCAGGCCGTGCTTATCTCTGTGGTGCTTTCTTGGCAAATGGAAGCATTCGTGACCCTGAGTCAGGTAAGTACCAGTTGGAAATCAGTTCTGTTTATCTGGACCACGCGCAAGGGATTGCCTCCCTTCTCCAGCAATTTTTACTAGATGCTAAGGTGCTTGAGCGCAAGAAGGGAGCTGTGACCTATCTCCAGCGAGCCGAAGATATTATGGACTTCTTGATTGTCATCGGAGCCATGCAGGCGCGTGATGATTTTGAGAGGGTTAAGATTTTGCGAGAAACCCGTAACGATCTCAATCGGGCTAATAATGCTGAAACGGCTAATATCGCTCGGACAGTTTCTGCCAGCATGAAGACCATCAACAATATTAGTAAAATCAAAGATATCATGGGCTTAGAAAATCTGCCAGTTGATTTGCAGGAGGTAGCGCAACTGCGGATTCAACACCCAGACTACTCTATCCAGCAGTTAGCAGATAGCCTCAGCACCCCTCTGACCAAAAGTGGTGTCAACCACAGACTCAGAAAAATCAATAAGATAGCCGATGAATTATAACGATATAAAGCAACCCCTTGAATTATCAGTGTGATTGGTTGATTCTATTTTTTCTAATGGCCTGATATCGCTAACTTACAAAATATAAACCTGTTTCTTGACAATTGAATAGAGTATGTGAGATAATAAAGGAGAATTGAGTACTAGTTCTATATCATGGACTAAGAAAAGACCTTGAGCTAACTTCCACATTAAGCTTGGGGTCTTTTTTGACACTATTTGTACTTGTTAAGCCATTTATAGTAGATTGAATCTACATTAGTATGTCATGGATGCCAAAATATTTATAGAAAGTAATTTGACTTTCCTAGTCGATTTGTGCACATCTTATTTCAATCTACTATATTGACTAAGCAAAGAACGACACTGGCCACAATTGGTCCGATGATAGTTTTGAGTATTAATTCCATCATGGGCTATCTCACCTTCTTTCGTAGGCGGTGTAGAAGTGCCGTAAATATTACAGCGCATTTATAATTCAGCATGTCAGAGATTTCTTTTGACAACTGAAGATGGATGTGAGATAATAGTGGAGAAGTGAAGATGTAGTCTACCATAACTACAAAAAAGCCCCTGCTGATAACCACAAAAGCAAGGGCTTTTTCTAGTCTACGCTAGAAAGGTGGGTTGGTCGCTATTTCTTGTTTAGCCATTTTTCGATGACTATCAGGACGATACCGATCACCAAGGGTAGAATAATATTTGTGAAGATGTAATCTACCATAGGCTCCACCTCCCTTCTAAGGCAGATGTGCCGTTTCTATTATATCACATGATTTATCAGTTTGATAGGCATTTTTATTTTTGCTAAAAAAGGGAAAGATATGAGCTAACAAGATTGTAGATGAACTATAAAACCACGAATCCTATGTGACTCGTGGTTCTTTTTTATAAACTAGTAGAGTGTTTTGGTTGTACTTTTTGCTCAGGGTCGATGTAGTTGATGGCGTTGTTAACAGCGGTTGGTGCTTCTCCAAGACCTGTCGCAATCAAGTCTATCTTTCCGTCATAGTAGCAACAGTCACCGATAGCATAGATACCTGCTTGGCTGGATTCCTGTTTGCTGTTGACGATAATCTTATGACGGTTGAGGTCCAGACCCCAGTTTTTAAGGTTACCGACAGAAGATTTGAAACCATAGTTAACAAAGAGGTGGTCTAAGTCAATCGTTTCTGCTTCATCAGATTTGACTTTTGTGATTTCAAGTTTATCGAGCATTTTTCCATCTCCAAGGAGTTGGCTAGGGACGAATGGTGTCTTGATGGTCACAGATGATTCCTGTAAGTCTTGGACACTGTGTTCCAAGGCACGGAAATTATCTCTGCGGTGGACAAGGGTAGTTGGCGCAATTTTTTCAAAAGCCAAAGCCCAATCCACAGCCGAGTCCCCACCACCAAGAATCGTCACTTTCTTACCAGCGTATTGCTGGATGTTGGAAACGTGGTAGTGGATATTTTCATAGCCCTCAACGCCTTCTAGTTCCAGCGGACGTGGTTTAAAGGCACCGCCACCCATAGCGATGATAACAGTTTTAGACAGGTGACTTCCTTTAGAAGTTGTAATTACAAAGCCTTCCTCTTGTTTTTCAATCTCAAGAACCGTTTCGTTGAGATGAATAGGGGTATCAAAGCCATTTAATTGCTCGATTAGACGGTTAGTCAATTCTTCTCCAGTCAGGTTTGGGAAACCTGGGACGTCTAAAATTTCCTTTTC
Organism: Streptococcus mitis; assembly: GCF_023109235.1. Lineage (GTDB taxonomy): Bacteria > Bacillota > Bacilli > Lactobacillales > Streptococcaceae > Streptococcus > Streptococcus mitis_DA. The sequence continues at coordinate 40,449 of NZ_JALDUC010000003.1, read as the reverse complement.
AGGGTAGAGAATAGCAGGTTGTCCACCTAGTTGGGGAAGAGAGTCGATGATTTGGACCTTAGCTTGGCGTAGGTGGGCATAAAAGGCTGCAAAAAGACCGACAGGACCACCACCTACAATGGTAATATCATAGAGTTGAGACATGGTTTCTCCTTTGTTTTTTATAGTCAATTTATTTTATCATATTTTTTCCTTAATTTAAAATGAAGTAGGATAGGGAAAAAAATGACAGAAAAATGGTATAATAGAAAGGAACGTGTTTGGACAGAGAGGAGACAGCAGATGAACTTTCAACAATTATCCAACCTACAATATTGGACTAGCTTGTTTTCTAGTCCTTGGAGTATTGCCATCAATCTGTTTGATATTTTGATTGTGACCTATGTTTTGTATCGTTTTACAAAAGCGATAGCTGGTACCAAGATTATGATTTTGGTGCGGGGGGTCTTGATCTTTGTATTAGCTCAGGTTGTGGCCAATATCCTTGGTTTAACAACGATTTCTTGGTTGATTAATCAGATTATCACCTATGGGGTTATTGCTGCGGTTGTTATCTTCTCTCCAGAGATTCGGACTGGTTTGGAACGTTTGGGAAGGGCGACAGATTTCTTTTCTACTAGTCAAATTAGTGCAGAAGAGAAAATGATTCGTGCCTTTGTTAAGTCAGTTGAATACATGAGTCCCCGTAAGATCGGTGCTTTGGTTGCCATTCAACGAGTTCGGACTTTGCAAGAATACATTGCTACAGGGATTCTCTTGGATGCCAATATTTCGGCTGAACTCCTCATCAATATCTTTATCCCCAACACTCCCCTACATGATGGTGCTGTGATTATCAGAGAAAATCGAATTGCAGTTACTTCGGCCTATCTACCCTTAACAGAAAGCACAGGGATTTCCAAGGAATTTGGGACCAGACACCGGGCGGCTATTGGTTTATCGGAAGTGTCCGATGCCTTGACCTTCATCGTATCAGAGGAAACAGGTGGCATTTCTATTACCTACAACGGGGTCTTCAAGCATGCCTTGACGATTGAAGAATTTGAAGCAGAGCTAAGAAGAATTCTTTTGCCAGCCGTTGAGGAAAAAGCCAGTTTCAGGGATCGTTTGCTAGGAGGTTGGAAAAATGAGAAAAAATAGCTTATATATTATCTCCTCTCTCTTTTTTGCTTGTGTCTTATTTATCTATGCAACGTCAACCAACTTTCAAAATAGCAATACCGCAAGGCAGGTCAAATCAGAGACCTACACCAATACGATAACGAATGTTCCTATCGATATTCATTATGATAATAGTCAATACTTTATTAGTGGTTTTGCTTCAGAAGTTTCAGTTGTGCTGACAGGTGCTAATCGTGTGACCTTAGCCAGCGAAATGCAGGAAAGTACTCGTAAGTTTAAGGTTACAGCGGATTTGACAGATGCCAGTGTTGGAACGATTGAAGTCCCCTTGAGCATTGAAAATCTTCCAAGTGGATTGACCGCTGTGGCAACGCCTCAAAAGATCACAGTGAAAGTTGGGAAGAAGGTTAAAAGAGATGGGATGATTGTTGTGCCACAAGTTGACCAAAATCAGATTGATCCCAAGTTACAAATTGATAGTGTAACCGTGTCAAATGAACGAGTTTCTGTCACAACTGACCAAGAAACATTAGCTAAGATTGACAAAGTTATTGCGCTTTTACCAACTAGCGAACGCATAACAGGTAATTACAGTGGTTCAGTACCTTTGCAGGCAATCGACCGCAATGGTGTTGTCTTACCAGCAGTTATCACTCCGTTTGACACAACAATGAAGGTAACTACAAAACCTGTGACACCAAGTTCAAGCACATCAAATTCAAGTACAAGTAGTTCGTCGGAGACATCTTCGTCAACGAAAGCAACTAGTTCAAAAACGAATTAAAAATAGGAAAAGGATTTTATAAAAATGGGTAAATATTTTGGGACTGATGGAGTCCGTGGAGAAGCTAACGTAGAACTAACGCCAGAATTGGCCTTTAAGCTAGGACGTTTTGGAGGCTATGTTCTTAGTCAACATGAAACGGAAGCACCGAAAGTTTTTGTAGGACGTGACACACGTATTTCAGGGGAAATGCTGGAATCAGCCTTGGTAGCTGGTCTTCTTTCAGTTGGTATTCACGTATACAAACTAGGTGTTCTTGCAACACCAGCAGTAGCTTACTTGGTCAAAACAGAGGGAGCCAGTGCAGGTGTCATGATTTCTGCTAGCCACAACCCAGCCCTTGATAACGGAATCAAGTTCTTTGGTGGTGATGGCTTCAAACTAGATGATGAAAAAGAAGCAGAAATTGAAGCCTTGCTAGATGCTGCAGAAGATACTCTTCCTCGTCCAAGTGCAGAAGGCTTGGGAACCTTGGTAGATTATCCAGAAGGCTTGCGTAAGTATGAAGGCTACCTTGTTTCAACTGGAACTCCTCTTGAAGGAATGAAGGTTGCCTTGGATACGGCCAATGGTGCAGCTTCTACAAGTGCACGTCAAATCTTTGCAGATCTTGGTGCTCAATTAACTGTTATTGGGGAAACACCAGATGGTCTTAACATCAACCTTAATGTTGGTTCAACCCACCCAGAAACACTTCAAGAAGTGGTCAAAGAAAGTGACTCAGCTATCGGTTTGGCTTTTGACGGAGACAGTGACCGTTTGATTGCTGTCGATGAGAATGGCGATATCGTCGATGGTGACAAGATTATGTACATCATCGGAAAATACCTTTCTGAAAAAGGACAATTGGCGCAAAATACAATCGTGACAACCGTTATGTCTAACCTTGGTTTCCACAAGGCCTTGGACCGTGAAGGCATTAACAAGGCAGTCACTGCAGTTGGCGATCGTTACGTTGTTGAAGAAATGCGAAAATCAGGCTACAACCTTGGTGGTGAACAGTCTGGTCACGTTATCTTGATGGATTACAATACAACAGGTGATGGTCAATTATCAGCTGTCCAATTGACAAAAATCATGAAGGAAACTGGTAAGAGTTTGTCAGAGTTGGCAGCAGAAGTAACCATCTATCCACAAAAATTAGTCAATATCCGAGTGGAAAATGCCATGAAGGAAAAGGCTATGGAAGTGCCAGCTATTAAGGCTATCATCGAGAAGATGGAAGAAGAAATGGCAGGGAATGGCCGTATCCTTGTTCGTCCAAGTGGAACAGAGCCCCTCTTGCGTGTTATGGCAGAAGCTCCTACAACAGAAGAAGTGGACTACTATGTTGATACCATCGCAGACGTAGTTCGAGCTGAAATCGGGATTGACTAAATCCTAGAAAACTAGATGAAAATAAAAAATTATGGTACAATAGCTTATAATATTGTAGCCAAGGGAGAAAGACATGAATCTTAAACGTGAACAAGAATTTGTTAGTCAGTATCATTTTGATGCGCGTAATTTTGAATGGGAAAATGAAAATGGAGCTCCTGAAACTAAGGTGGATGTGAACTTCCAACTAATTCAACATGACCAAGAAAATCAAGTGACTTCCTTGATTGTTGTCTTGAGTTTTATGATTGTATTTGATAAATTTGTCATCAGTGGAACCATTTCACAGGTGAACCATATCGATGGTCGTATTGTTAACGAGCCAAGTGAATTGAACCAAGAAGAAGTGGAAACCTTGGCTCGTCCATGTTTGAACATGCTCAACCGTTTGACTTATGAAGTAACTGAGATTGCATTAGACTTACCAGGAATCAATTTGGAGTTCTAATATGAAATTAGCTGTTATCACAGATTCCTCTGCCTATCTCAGTGCAGATACCTTGCAAAGAGAAGATTTATTTGTCTTGGATATTCCTGTTAATATTGATGGTGAGGAGTATGTCGAAGGTATCAATCTGACTGCTGAGGAGTTTTACCAAAAAATGGCTCAGGCTTCTGAATTGCCTAAGACCAGTCAACCAAGTATTGCCAAGTTAGATGAGATTCTAACTTCGCTCAAAGAACAAGGTTATACACATGCTTTGGGGCTTTTCCTATCTTCTGGAATTTCAGGTTTTTACCAAAATATCCAGTATATGATAGAAGAATATGAGGGTTTAACTATTGCTTTCCCAGACACTTTGATTACAAGTGCTCCTCTGGGTATCATGGTTGAAAGTGTCTTTAACTGGCGAGACCAGGGCGATGACTTTGCCATTATTCAGGATAAGCTAGCTATTCAAATTAGTCACACATCTGCTTTCATCATGGTCGATGATTTGGATCATTTGGTAAAAGGTGGACGCCTTTCAAATGGAGCTGCTATTTTGGGCAATCTGCTAAGCATTAAGCCAATCCTCTATTTCAATGACCAAGGTGTGATTGAAGTGTACGAAAAAGTTCGTACTGAAAAGAAAGCAACCAAGCGTTTAATTGAGATTATCAAGGAAGCAACAGCTTCAGGCCAATACCGTATCATTGTCATTCACGGGAATGCTCCTGAAAAGGCTGAGGAATTGCGTCAGCACTTGCTAGATCCTGAAGTGGGTACGGATATTTCACTTGCTACATTTGGTAGTGTCATTGGAACACACCTAGGAGCAGGAAGTATTGCTCTGGGTTATATTCCAGTGATTTAGTTAGTACTTCTAGACTAGTTAAGAAGGCTTGTATCTTAGAAATTGAACACGGATTACCTGCCTCTTGAAAAAAGATGTCTGTCTTGCCTTTTGTGGAAAGTCAGCGCCATCCCCTATTTTTCATGGGCAGCTAAGGTCCTTTGTATCTTGATAATTGAACACGCCTGGAATCCTGTGTGAAAAAGATAGGTCTTCCAAGGAGTATTTACTCCTTGATCAGAACTCCTATTTTCACGTTGTGCTCTTACAGGCTTTGTATCTTAGAAATTGAACACGGACTACCTGCCTCTTGAAAAAAGATGCCTGTCTTGCCTTTTGTGGAAAGTCAGCGCCATCCCCTATTTTTCACGGGCAGCTAAGGCCCTTTGTATCTTAGACAGGAGTAGAGATGAGTATTCGAGTAATTATTGCTGGTTTTAAAGGAAAAATGGGTCAGGCTGCTTGTCAGATGGTCTTGTCTGATCCAGACTTGGACTTGGTAGCAGTTTTGTATCCTTTTGAGTCTGAGTCAGAATGGCAGGGAATTCCTGTTTTCAAGGATAAGGCTGATTTAGCAGGCTTTGAAGCGGATGTCTGGGTAGATTTTACTACTCCAGCTGTTGCCTACGAAAATACACGTTTTGCCCTCGAAAACGGCTTTGCTCCAGTAGTTGGAACGACTGGCTTTACTAGTGAAGAAATTGCAGAACTAAAAGCATTTTCCCGTACCCAAGATTTGGGTGGCTTGATTGCTCCAAATTTTGCCTTGGGTGCTGTCTTACTCATGCAATTTGCGACGCAGGCTGCCAAATATTTCCCAAATGTGGAGATTATCGAGCTCCATCATGACAAGAAAAAGGATGCTCCGAGTGGAACAGCTATTAAAACAGCTGAGTTAATGGCAGAAGTTCGAGAGTCTACCCAGCAAGGTGCGCCTGATGAAGAAGAATTGATTGCAGGTGCTCGTGGTGCTGACTTTGATGGCATGCGGATCCACTCAGTACGTTTGCCAGGCTTAGTAGCCCATCAGGAAGTCATCTTTGGCAATCAGGGAGAAGGATTGACACTCCGTCATGACTCCTATGATCGCAGCTCCTTCATGACAGGGGTGAATTTGGGAATTAAAGAAGTTGTCAAGCGTCATGAGCTTGTCTATGGATTAGAACACTTATTATGAGATTAACGCAAATGCCTTCTGAATTTCAGAAGGCTTTACCAGTATTAGAAAAAATTAAAGAAGCAGGTTTTGAGGCCTATTTTGTTGGAGGTTCTGTTCGAGATGCCCTCCTCAATCGTCCTATCCATGATGTGGATATTGCGACGTCTTCTTATCCAGAAGAAACCAAGCAGATTTTTCCGCGAACAGCCGATATCGGAATCGAGCATGGAACTGTCTTGGTCTTAGATGGGGACGAGGAGTATGAGGTGACTACTTTTCGGACAGAGGATGTCTATGTGGACTATCGCAGACCCAGTGCGGTCTCCTTTGTGCGCTCGCTAGAAGAAGACCTCAAGCGCCGTGATTTCACAGTCAACGCCTTTGCCTTGGACGATACAGGAGAAATCATTGACTTGTTCCATGGTTTAGAAGATTTAGAAAATCAAGTTTTGCGGGCGGTTGGAGTGGCAAGTGAGCGTTTCAACGAAGATGCTTTGCGGATTATGCGTGGCTTCCGTTTTCAGGCCAGTCTTGGCTTTGAGCTTGAGTCAGAAACATTTAAAGCTATGAAGACTTTGACGCCACTTTTGGAGAAAATTTCTGTAGAGCGTACCTTCGTTGAGTTTGATAAACTCTTGCTGGCTCCATTTTGGAGAAGGGGCTTGGCTTCCATGATTGAGAGTCAAGCTTATGATTATCTCCCTGATATGGCAGCTAGCCAGGACAAGCTTAACAGACTGTTTGAGTTAGAGACCGATTTTACTTTTGAATCCTCTGAACAAGCCTGGGCGGCTCTACTGTGGGCTTTGGATATTGAAAATGCGCAGCCCTTTTTGAAGGCTTGGAAGACCTCACGCCAGTTTGCTAAGCAAGTTCAGGATTTACTGACTATTTTGGCCTTGCGTGAAAAGGGAGAATTGAGCAAGCGCGATTGTTACCGCTTTGACTTGGATTTGCTTTTACAGGCTGAAAATCTTCGTCAGGCTCAGGGAAAACCAGTCAACCCACAAGTCATCACAGAAACCTACCAGAGTCTGACCATTCATGATAAGAAAGAAATCCAAATCAACGGTGGTATTTTGATCAAGGAATATGGTTATCAGCCGGGCCCAGACTTGGGAGAGATTTTAACAGAGATTGAATATGCCATTGTCGATGGAACATTGGAAAATGACCTACAAGCCATCCATGCTTACTTGAGGGAGAAAAAATGAGTGATTTTATCGTTGAAAAACTAAGTAAATCCGTCGGTGATAAGACCGTTTTTAAGGATATTTCCTTTATTATCCATGACCTAGACAGAATTGGTCTGATTGGTGTCAATGGAACAGGGAAGACCACCCTTTTAGATGTTCTTTCTGGTGTTTCTGGCTTTGATGGGGATGTGAGTCCCTTTTCAGCTAAGAATGATTACCAGATTGGTTACTTGACTCAAGATCCTGATTTTGATGATAGCAAGACGGTCTTGGATACAGTCCTATCCAGCGACCTCAAGGAAATCCAGCTCATTCGTGAATATGAGTTGATTATGCTCAACTATAGTGAGGACAAGCAGGCGCGTTTGGAACGGGTTATGGCAGAAATGGACTCTCTCCAAGCTTGGGAAATTGAGAGTCAGGTCAAGACCGTTCTCAGCAAGCTGGGTATTCAGGACTTATCTACTCCTGTTGGGGAATTGTCAGGTGGTCTAAGAAGACGGGTCCAATTGGCGCAAGTTTTACTTGGCAACCACGACCTCTTGCTTTTGGATGAGCCAACCAACCATCTGGATATTGCGACTATTGAGTGGCTGACCCTCTTTTTAAAAAATTCTAAGAAGACAGTTCTCTTTATCACTCACGATCGTTATTTCTTAGACGCTTTGTCAACACGGATTTTCGAGTTGGATCGCGCAGGCTTGACAGAGTATCAAGGGAATTATCAGGACTATGTTCGCCTTAAGGCGGAACAGGATGAACGCGATGCGGCTCTTCTCCACAAAAAGGAACAACTCTATAAGCAAGAATTGGCCTGGATGCGTAGACAACCGCAGGCGCGTGCGACCAAGCAACAGGCTCGTATCAATCGTTTCCACGACCTGAAAAAGGAAGTTTCAGGCGGCGTTGCTGAGACAGACTTGACTATGAACTTTGAAACCAGTCGGATTGGGAAGAAAGTCATCGAGTTTCAGGATGTTTCATTTGCCTATGAAAACAAGCCTATTTTGCAAGATTTTAATCTCTTGGTGCAGGCCAAAGACCGTATTGGAATCGTTGGGGACAACGGTGTTGGGAAATCAACTCTCCTTAACTTGATTGCAGGCATTCTTGAGCCGACAGCAGGACAAGTTGTGATTGGGGAAACTGTTCGTATCGCCTATTTCTCTCAGCAAATTGAGGGCTTGGATGAAAGCAAGCGAGTGATCAATTACTTGCAGGAAGTGGCAGAAGAGGTCAAGACCAGCGGTGGTTCTACGACTTCTATTGCAGAGCTGCTGGAGCAGTTTCTTTTCCCACGTTCGACGCATGGAACCTTGATTGAGAAATTGTCTGGGGGAGAGAAAAAACGTCTTTATCTCCTCAAACTGCTCTTGGAAAAACCAAATGTTCTTCTCTTGGACGAACCGACAAATGATCTAGATATTGCGACCTTGACAGTTTTGGAGAATTTCTTGCAAGGCTTTGCGGGTCTAGTTTTGACTGTTAGTCACGACCGCTATTTCTTGGATAAGGTAGCGACCAAGATTCTTGCATTTGAGGATGGTAAAATTCGTCCTTTCTTTGGTCATTACACTGATTACCTTGATGAAAAAGCCTTTGAAACAGAGATGGCCAATCAAGTGCAAAAGGTCGAAAAGGAGAAAGTGGTCAAGGTCCGTGAAGACAAGAAACGCATGACCTACCAAGAAAAGCAGGAGTGGGCAAGCATTGAAGGCGATATTGAAACCTTGGAAAATCGTATCGCTGCTATTGAAGAGGAGATGCAGGCCAATGGTTCTGACTTTGGTAAGCTGGCTACTCTCCAAAAAGAATTAGATGAGAATAACGAAGCACTCCTTGAAAAATACGAACGCTATGAGTATCTAAGTGACTTTAATAGTTAAAAGAATAGAAAAATCCCGTCTCATGACAGGATTTCTCTATTCTTTTTTGGTTTCTTGATGAAAGATATTTTGCCAGGTTTCGTGGCGTCGCCAGATACTGGTATGGACGATGCCATCTAATTCATAGTAGATGAGTTTGGTCTTTTGACTGATGGAAGTGATTTGAATGTCTTTGATAGCAGAATTCAAGTCTTTTTCGGCTTTATAGGCCTCTTTATCCATCTGCTCTCCATCTTGACGAATATAGACAAAATCGTCAGCCAAGAGTTCTTCCAGTTGATTTCCTTGGTCAATCAATTGTTCGCGCATAAGCAATTTTTTGTAGACATTGTCTAAAATTTCATCCTCAGGGATAGGCGCTGGCTCAATATGGACATCGGTATCAAAGACGCCAAAACGTTCCTCCAGCATAGACTCGACTTGATCCGCGATTTCATGACTCTCAAAAACAGACAAGTCAGGATTCATTTCTAGCGTAATATCAAGATAAATGTTGCTACCGTAGGTGCGACCTCTTTGGGACTTAACCTTGCTGATTTTGGGAATTTCCATAATGGCCTTTTGATAGTCCTCAAGCAGACGGTCGTCAAAGCCATCTGAAAGACTAAAAGAAGACTCGATGAAGATATCATAAGCAGTTTTCAAGATAAAGAAAGTGATGATAATGGCAACCAGTTTATCCACAATGGGATAATTGAAACTGCTGGCCAGGATGGCAATGGTAGTACCAAGTGAGGTGACTGCATCAGAAAGATTGTCCTTGGCTGCTGCCTTTAGTGCCTTGGAGTTGGATTTCTTACTGAGGCGAGTATTGTAGAGATAAACTACAAACATAATCGATGCAGAAATAATTCCTAGAGTTGCACCAAGAGGATCAATAACCGTTTCTTCACGACTGAGAATCTTCTGAATGGTATCCCTTAGAACATCAAAGCCAACATAGAACATGATGATGGAAGTGATTAAGCTAGCCAAATCCTCAATCTTCCAGTGACCAAAACGGTGGTCACGGTCCGCAGGCTGGCGTGCCATCCGGATTCCAATCAAGAGGGCCACATTTCCAATGATGTCCGACACGTTGTTGAAACCATCGGCCACCAAACTGGATGAATGGAGGAGGTGCCCAGTTGCTAATTTCGCTGCAGACAAGAGCAGGTAGGTAGAAATGCTGATAATTGCCCCACGCTCAGCTAACTTGAGATTTGAAATAGATTGCTTCATTCAACTTCCTTTCTAGTCACATAGCATTTTACCATTATACTGGTTTTCAAGGGAAAATTCAAATAAGGCAGTTTTTACTCTTTGAAAACTTTTCAAAATTTGGTATAATAGTACTACTCAAGGGAGTAGCTGGCAGAAACCTGTGATAGTGTCGTCATTCCGAATTTTATACTGAAAAGTATGCTTTCCGGCACTATCTTAAACAGCGAGACTTGTTATGATTAACAGGTCTCTTTTTGTTTGTCGTGAAAAGATGCGATGAGGGAAAAGAGAGTCTGTTTTGCACACAATGTCAAGGAGGAGACACATGTCAAAAGAACAAAAACGCCAAGCGTTTTACACTCAGAGTCCTGAAGAGGTCTTGCAGGCTGTGGATGCGACCGAGCAAGGTTTGTCATCAAGTGAGGCGGAAAAGCGCCTTGCAGAATTTGGCCACAATGAACTCGAAGAAGGCGAGAAACGATCAATCCTGATCAAATTCATCGAGCAATTTAAGGATTTGATGATTATCATCCTAGTTGCGGCGGCTATTTTGTCAGTCGTGACTTCTGGTGGGGAAGATATCGCAGATGCTATTATCATCTTAGCCGTGGTTATCATTAACGCTGCCTTTGGTGTTTATCAAGAAGGAAAAGCAGAAGAAGCCATTGAAGCTCTCAAATCCATGTCTAGTCCAGCTGCCCGCGTTCTGCGTGATGGGCATATGGCGGAGATTGATTCTAAAGAATTAGTACCAGGTGATATCGTTGCCCTTGAAGCTGGTGACGTAGTACCTGCAGATCTACGTTTGCTTGAAGCCAACTCTCTTAAAATCGAAGAAGCAGCTCTTACAGGTGAGTCTGTGCCAGTCGAAAAAGACTTGACAGTTGAACTTGCTGCAGATGCTGGTATTGGGGACCGTGTCAACATGGCCTTCCAAAACTCTAACGTGACCTATGGTCGTGGTCTTGGTGTTGTTGTCAATACAGGTATGTACACGGAAGTTGGTCATATCGCGGGTATGCTCCAAGATGCGGATGAGACGGATACACCACTCAAACAAAACTTGAACAACCTTTCTAAGGTCTTGACCTATGCTATCTTGGTCATTGCCCTTGTTACTTTTGTAGTTGGTGTTTTCATTCAAGGCAAAAATCCACTCGGTGAGTTGATGACCTCTGTTGCGCTTGCCGTTGCAGCAATTCCAGAAGGGCTACCAGCTATCGTAACTATCGTTCTTGCCCTTGGTACTCAAGTTTTAGCCAAACGAAACTCTATCGTTCGTAAGTTGCCAGCAGTAGAAACACTTGGTTCAACGGAAATCATCGCTTCTGATAAGACTGGTACGTTGACCATGAACAAGATGACCGTTGAAAAAGTCTTCTATGATGCAGTCCTACATGACTCAGCTGATGACATTGAACTGGGTCTTGAAATGCCGCTTCTACGTTCAGTAGTCTTAGCTAACGATACTAAGATTGATGTCGAAGGCAATCTGATTGGTGACCCAACCGAAACAGCCTTTATCCAATATGCCTTGGACAAGGGCTACGATGTTAAAGGATTTTTAGAGAAATATCCTCGTGTGGCTGAGTTGCCATTTGATTCTGAACGTAAGCTCATGTCAACGGTTCACCCGTTGCCAGATGGTCGTTTCCTTGTAGCAGTCAAGGGTGCGCCAGACCAACTTTTGAAACGTTGTATTCTTCGTGACAAAGCTGGGGATATTGCTCCTATTGATGAGAAGGTTACAAACCTCATCCATACAAACAACTCTGAAATGGCCCACCAAGCCTTGCGTGTCCTTGCAGGTGCTTATAAGATTATCGATAGCATTCCAGAAAACCTGACTTCTGAAGAGCTTGAAAATGATTTAATCTTTACTGGTTTGATTGGAATGATTGACCCTGAACGTCCTGAAGCTGCTGAGGCTGTTCGTGTGGCTAAGGAAGCTGGAATCCGTCCAATCATGATTACGGGTGATCACCAAGACACTGCAGAAGCTATTGCCAAACGTTTGGGAATCATTGATACAAATGATACAGAAGGCCACGTTTTAACTGGTGCTGAGCTCAACGAACTGTCAGATGAAGACTTTGAAAAAGTCGTTGGTCAATACTCTGTTTATGCCCGTGTGTCTCCAGAACACAAGGTTCGTATCGTCAAGGCTTGGCAAAAACAAGGTAAAGTCGTTGCCATGACAGGTGATGGTGTCAATGATGCGCCAGCTCTGAAAACAGCCGATATCGGTATCGGTATGGGAATCACTGGTACAGAGGTTTCTAAGGGTGCATCTGACATGATCCTTGCAGATGATAACTTTGCAACTATTATCGTTGCAGTTGAAGAAGGACGTAAGGTCTTCTCAAACATTCAAAAGACTATTCAGTACCTACTTTCTGCCAACACTGCTGAAGTATTGACCATCTTCCTATCAACCTTGTTTGGTTGGGATGTCTTGCAACCAGTTCATCTTTTGTGGATTAACTTGGTAACAGATACCTTCCCAGCTATCGCTCTTGGTGTTGAACCTGCTGAGCCTGGTGTCATGAACCATAAACCACGTGGACGCAAGGCAAGCTTCTTCTCAGGTGGTGTTTTGAGTTCTATCATCTATCAAGGTGTACTCCAAGCAGCTATTGTTATGAGTGTTTATGGCCTTGCGATTGCTTATCCAGTACATGTGGGTGACAATCATGCCATTCATGCGGATGCCCTTACTATGGCCTTTGCAACCCTTGGTTTGATTCAGCTCTTCCATGCCTATAATGTCAAGTCTGTTTACCAATCCATCTTGACAGTTGGCCCATTCAAGTCTAAGACCTTCAACTGGTCCATCTTGGTATCCTTCATCCTTCTCATGGCAACAATCGTCGTAGAACCGCTTGAAGGAATCTTCCACGTAACCAAACTAGACTTGTCACAATGGGGAATCGTTATAGGCGGAAGCTTCTCAATGATTATTATTGTCGAAATCGTTAAATTTATCCAACGCAAACTTGGCTTTGACAAGAATGCGATTTAAAAAGAAAAAGTCATCTTCGGATGGCTTTTTGCTACAGTTGAGGGAAAGGGCTTGCAGTTGCCGTCTTTTGTGCTATAATTGCTATAATATAGTAAAAAACAAGAGGAGTGTGAGGAAGTGGAAAAGAAAATTGTGAAGGATATTTTGTTTTTATCTCAGGTATCTCAGCCGGCAAGTCAGGAAGACCTTTATCTTGCCAGAGATTTGCAGGATACACTCTTAGCAAATCGTGAGATTTGTGTCGGTCTGGCTGCCAATATGATTGGGGTGCAGAAGCGTGTGATTATCTTTAATCTTGGTTTGGTTCCTGTGGTCATGTTTAATCCAGTGCTCCTGTCCTCTGAAGGAGCTTATGAGACAGAAGAAGGCTGTTTGTCCTTGACAGGTGTGAGACCTACTAAGCGTTATGAAACTATAAGGGTTGCCTATCGTGACAGCAAGTGGCAGGAACAGACCATTACCTTGACAGGCTTCCCAGCCCAGATTTGCCAGCATGAACTGGATCACTTGGAAGGACGAATCATTTAGGAGGAAAGCAAATGAAACGAATAGTCTTTGAACTTATTTTTATCGCAACGACCTGGTATATCTTTTTACCGCCTCTTAACCTGACCAGCTGGGAATTTCTCTTTTTCCTCTGTGGACATTTGCTGGTTGTGGCTATCTTATTTGGCTTTGGCAGGGGAATCAATCTGGTCAAAACAGTCCATGTGCGTCATGGCAAAGCGGAAGCTGCCTTAAATCTTGAGGGTTTCAAAATCAATCGGTTAGGGAAAATCCTTTTAGCTTCTATTGGAGGAATTCTTCTCTTAGCAGCCTTGGTTTCCTTGGTGACTTCCAGCATTTTTCAGGCTAAAAATTATGCCAATGTAGTCACGGTTACGGAAAAAGACTTTACTGAATTTCCTAAGACTGACACCAGTAAGGTTCCAATCTTAGATAGAAGTACTGCTGAAAAAATTGGGGACCGCTACTTGGGTTCCCTAACGGATAAGGTGTCGCAGTACGTAGCGGCAGACACCTATACCCAATTGACGATTGATGGGAAACCTTATCGGGTTACACCGCTAGAATACGCAGATCCTATCAAATGGTTTAACAATCAGGCCAAGGGAATCGGCGAGTATATCAAGGTGGATATGGTGACAGGAAATGCGGAATTGGTGGACTTGAAGACACCAATCAAGTATTCGGACTCGGAGTATTTTAACCGCGATGTCAAACGTCACCTACGCTTCAAGTACCCAACTAAAATCTTCAAGACTCCATCTTTTGAGGTGGACGATGAGGGTAATCCATTCTATGTAGCAACGGTTTACCAAAAGCAATTTGGGCTTGCGGTTCCTCGTCCAGTTTCAGTCATTATCTTGGATGCCACAAATGGAGACACCAAGGAATACAGTTTGGCAGATGTTCCAGAATGGGTGGACAGGGTTTATCCAGCTGAGGAAACCATTGAGCAAATCAACTACAACGGCAAGTACAAGGACGGTTTCTGGAATGCCATGATTTCCAAGAAAAACGTGACCCAGACTACCAAGGGCTATAATTACTTGTCTATCGGTAATGACATCTATCTCTACACAGGTGTGACATCGGCCAATGCAGATGAAAGTAATCTTGGTTTTATCCTTGAAAATATGCGGACAGGAGAAATCACTAAGTACAGCTTGGCTTCTGCGACCGAAGAATCAGCCCGTGAATCAGCCGAAGGTGCTGTTCAAGAGAAATCCTACAAGGCAACCTTTCCAATCCTCATCAACCTCAATGACAAGCCTCTGTATATCATGGGCTTGAAGGACAATGCCGGCTTGGTCAAAGAGTATGCCCTGGTAGACGCAGTCGAGTACCAAAACGTTATCGTAGCTACGACAGTGGAAGAGCTACTCAGCAAGTACGCCAATAAAAACGACCTTGAAATTGATAATGAAACGACAGAAAGTATCAAGGGCGTGGTGGCAGACCTCAAATCAGCTGTTATCAAGGGCGACACCGTCTACTTCTTTAAATTTGATGGTAAGATTTATAAGGTTAAGGCTTCAGTATCTGATGAACTTCCTTACCTAGAAAATGGTAAAAACTTTGAAGGTCAAGTAGGAAAAGACAACTATCTCAAGACCTTTAAAGTGCAGTAAAAAAGGTTTATTTAAGAAATATATGTTATAAGATAAATTAATACTAATGGAGGACAAACAAATGGGTTTTTATGTGATGCTTGCTTCAATGTTACTCGGACTGCTCGCTTTGAAGATAGGTTTTTCTCAGTTCAAGGAGAAAAAAGATAAATTCTTATCTATCTTAACAAGTTTAGCTGGTATAGCCCTTGTTCTCGTGGCTGTCTGGTTAGGATGGCCCAAATAAACAGAGAAACCTCGGTCAAACCGAGGTTTTTCAGATGAATTTCTTGGTTGTGGCTAAAAAATATGCTACACTATTAATATGAAAATTTTAATCCCAACAGCAAAAGAAATGAACACAGATTTGCCAAGTATTGAAGTCGCTCCTTTAAAATCAGAAAGTCAGGCTGTGCTGGATGTCTTGGCTCTCTATTCTTCTAGTCAATTGGAGAGTTTTTACAAAGTTTCAGCCGAGAAGGCAGTGGAGGAATTTCAACATATCCAAGCTTTGAAAAGGCAAACTGCTCAACACTATCCAGCTCTGAAACTTTTTGATGGGCTTATGTATCGCCATATCAAGCGAGACAAACTGACCGAGGTAGAACAAGCC
The DNA here is from genome assembly GCF_023109235.1 of Streptococcus mitis. Taxonomy (GTDB): domain Bacteria; phylum Bacillota; class Bacilli; order Lactobacillales; family Streptococcaceae; genus Streptococcus; species Streptococcus mitis_DA. The sequence goes on along the minus strand of NZ_JALDUC010000003.1, from coordinate 24,696 downwards.
TATCTTGAAAATCATGTATTTATTACTTCGGCTTTGTACGGAGTCGTACCAGCCTTGTCACCTATGGCCCCTCACCGTTTGGATTTTTTGATGAAGTTAAAAGTCGCTGGTAAGACTTTGAAGAATCATTGGAAGACAGCCTACGATGAAGCTCTGAAGCTGGAAGAAGTGATTTTCTCTCTCTTGTCGTCCGAGTTTGAGACTGTATTTTCTAAGGAAATCAGAGAAAAAATGGTGACCTTCAAATTCATGGAGGATAGAGGTGGTCAGCTGAAGATTCATTCAACTATTTCTAAGAAAGCGCGTGGTGCCTTCCTAACGTCTCTGATAGAAAATCAAGTACAGACGGTAGAAGAAGCTCGTCGCTTAAGCTTTACAGGATTTGTTTACAGAGAAGACCTGTCCCAACCACAGGAATTGGTTTTTGTAAAGGAAGTATAGAAATCAGATATTTTGTATTTGGCAATATGTATCATCAGCTATTTTAGTTTATAAATGAGAAAAAAGCGAACAAGCTAGTCTTCTGAGTGTCAGAAAAGTAGTCTTGTTCGCTTTTATTATGTTAGTTACTTGATCTCATTGACCAGGTCTTGAGCTTGTTTTTCAAGTGAGTTTAGGACGGTTTCGTCAAGAACCAATTTTCCGTCTGCCCAAGCAGAGTCGTTGACACGTGCAGCAGTGAAATCACCAACAACTTGCGTACGGATAAATGGCAAGAGGTCCTTGTAAATAGCGAAGAGTTGATCGTGACCTGCATTGGCTACAGATGATACTGTGACAAACTTGTCTTGAAGGGCAGAAGCGCCACGTGTATCAGACAAATCAAGGGCGCGAGATAACCAGTCAAGCAAGTTTTTTACTGTACCAGGGATAGAGAAGTTGTAGACTGGAGAGAAAATCCAGATGGCATCCGCAGCGAGAACTGCTTCACGAGCAGCTGCTACAGCTGGGTGAGTTGGAACTTCTAAATCTTGACTGAAGAGAGGGACAGCTGAATAATCAAGATAGCTAACTTCTGCTTTACCAGCAAGTGCTTTCTCAGCTTCGAGCGCCATTTGGTGGTTGAAAGAACCTTGGCGAAGAGATCCGACGATAAATAATACTTTTTTAGACATGATGTGTCTCCTTTTTCTTAAAATTTCCGAGAACTCTCTCGTTGTTATAAAATAGATTACAACAAAACAAAGCAACTTGCAAGAAATTTGCTCAGAGATAATTAAAACTATAAAATTGCAGGATATCTAATCACTTGCGACTGGAATGCATTGGGTTTTCGCAGAGCATTCCTATATTCTCTTGTAATATGATAACATAAGTGCTAAAATAAACAAGAAAACTCGCAATAGAAACTGCAGAACAGTTATTTTCCGATATCATTTCATAAATCATTAAAGGAACAATAATGGCATTGAAGAATGCTTCTAAAAAGGGGTGGAGATCATGTAAGGCACAGATTAACAAGTGACGGACAAAAGAAATAATAATACACTTGTTAAAGGAGAAAAGATGTTAATAAGAAATTATCGGAAAAATATTGGCCTGATGGCCGGAGTTGAGTTTTTTGCATTTTTAGGGATTACCAGTTTTTGGATTCTCTTTCTCAGTCAAAACGGAATGTCTCTTTGGCAGATTGGACTTCTGGAAAGTATTTTTCATACGACCAGTCTTCTCTGTGAAATTCCATCTGGTATGTTAGCTGACCGCTATTCCTATAAGACCAACCTTTATTTAAGTCGAATAGCAGGGATTGTGTCTTCTATTCTCATGTTGGCTGGGCAGGGAAATTTTTGGATTTATGCCCTAGCAATGGCGATAAGCGCCTTGTCTTATAATTTTGATTCAGGAACAAGCGCAGCAATGGTCTATGACTCGGCTGTAGAAGCTGGACTAAAAGAACGCTATCTATCCATTTCAAGCTTCCTATCAGGAGTGTCAGAAGGAACTCGGTCTTTGGGGACAGTGTTGGCGGGATTTTTTGTCCATGGTCAATTGTACCTGACCTACTATATCATGATTACCACTTCTATCATAGTTCTTGTCTTGATTTGGATGCTGAAAGAACCCAGTGTCAAGCTAGAAAAAGCTGATAGTGTGACTATGAGACAGATTATTGGGACTGTTAAGGAAGAGTTGGAGCGAAATCCCATGCTGTTCAACTGGATGATTTTGTCTCAGATTGTCGGAACACTCATGTGCATGTTTTATTTTTACTATCAAAATCAGTTACCAGATTTAAGTGGTTGGCAAATTTCAGCAGTTATGCTACTTGGTAGTATCTTAAATATCGTCGCAGTCTATCTAGCGAGTAAGATTGGCAAAAACTATGCTGCCTTGAAGCTTTTCCCTATCCTCGTCCTGCTGACTGGAGTTACCTACCTGCTGTCCTACTTTGGAACACCTCTAATCTATATTTTGATTTATTTGATTAGCAATGCTCTGTATGCTCTTTTTCAGCCGATTTTTGACAATGATTTGCAAGAGCGACTCCCAAGCGAAGTAAGGGCAACCATGCTGAGTGTTTACTCTATGATGTTTAGCCTGAGTATGATTGTGTTCTTTCCACTGAAAGGCTGGTTGATTGACCATTTAGGCTTTGTGCTAACATTTCTTTATCTAGGCTTCTTTTTAGCCATGATTGGCCTTCTACTACCTATCTTTTTAGGAAAAATGGCTAAAAGAATGGATGATAAAGTGATTCCATAAATCAAAAAAATTACGAAAACTTGAGTGCCAAGCTCAGGTTTTTTAATAGGTTGATTTTGGAGCTGTCTTTACTTTTCTTGCTCGGCTTTAATCAAGAAAAATCGGTTTGCTTTGAAGGAAGAAATAGAATTGGTTTCTTATACTCAATGAAAATCAAAGAGCAAACTAGGAAGCAAGCCGCAGACAGTACTTGGGTACGGCAAGGCGACGCTGACAAAGTTTGAATTGGATTTTCGCAGAGTATTCTTATATTCACTTGTAATAAAGCCTAATAGATGGTAAAATAGACGAGTGAAAAAAAGACAAAAAAAAGCAAAAAATAATCTACTGTGGCAGTATGGTCTAGGGATGACGATTTTGTTTGTGGTTATCAGCGCTTCCTTTCTGTATCTGGTGTTTTTGGGGATGAAACCTTATCAAACAGCTAAAAGTGAAGGAGAAAAATTAGCTCAGCAGTATGCAGGATTAGAGCAGGCTGATCAGGTTGACTTATACAATGGCTTGGAATCCTATTATAGTGTTCTTGGTCATAATAAACAGCAAGAAGCACTTGCTGTCCTGATTGGAAAAGATGACCATAAGATCTACGTTTATCAGCTAAATCAAGGTGTTTCACAAGAAAAAGCAGAAGCTCTTTCTAAGGAAAAAGGAGCAGGCGAGATTGACAAGATTACCTTTGGCCGTTATCAAGACAAGCCAATCTGGGAAGTCAAGTCAGGCTCTAATTTTTATCTAGTAGATTTTGAAACAGGAGCATTGGTCAATAAGGAGGGCCTATGAAACTATCCAACCGTGTTTTAGAAATGGAAGAAAGTGTCACTTTAGCTAGTGATGCGAGAGCAAAAAAATTAAAAGCTCAAGGTAAGGATGTCCTTTTCTTGACCTTGGGACAACCAGATTTTCACACTCCTGAAAATATTCAGGATGCAGCAGTTAAAGCTATTCGAGAAGGACAGGCTTCCTTCTATACAGTAGCTTCAGGTCTACCAGAATTAAAAGCTGCAGTGAATACCTACTTCGAGCGCTACTATGGCTATTCTGTAGCAAGTAATGAGGTTACCTTTGCCACAGGTGCCAAGTTCTCCCTCTATACTTTCTTTATGGCTGTGATCAATCCTTTAGATGAGGTTATTATTCCAACTCCATACTGGGTTAGTTATGGAGATCAGGTCAAGATGGCAGAAGGGATTCCAGTCTTTGTTCAAGCTAAAGAAGACAATGATTTTAAAGTCACAGTGGATCAACTAGAACTAGTTAGGACAGATAAGACAAAGGTTTTGGTTCTCAATTCACCATCTAATCCGACTGGTATGATCTATACTCGTGAAGAATTACTAGCTATCGGAAATTGGGCAGTTGAGCATGACATTCTGATTTTAGCAGATGATATATACGGTCGCCTTGTTTATAATGGAAATGAATTTGTTCCAATCTCAAGTCTATCAGAAGCAATTCGTAAGCAAACCATTGTTATCAACGGTGTATCTAAGGCCTATGCCATGACGGGTTGGCGAGTTGGTTATGCGGTAGGTGATCCTGAAATCATTGCAGCTATGAGTAAATTGACGGGACAAACAACTTCAAATTTGACATCTGTTTCTCAATATGCGGCTATCGAAGCCTTAACAGGACCACAGGATTCTGTTGATACCATGCGTAAAGCTTTTGAGGAGCGTCTCAATACCATTTATCCGCTATTATGTGAGGTCCCTGGTTTTGAAGTCGTTAAGCCACAAGGAGCCTTCTATCTCTTTCCAAATGTTAAAAAAGCCATGGAGATGAAAGGTTATACGGATGTGACTGACTTTACAACAGCTATTCTTGAGGAAGTTGGTTTGGCACTCATAACAGGAGCAGGGTTTGGAGCTCCAGAAAATGTCCGCCTCAGCTATGCGACAGACCTAGACACTCTTAAAGAAGCGGTTAAACGCTTGAAAGTATTTATGGAAAAATAAAAGAAAAAGAAAAGGAAAAATAATGACAAAACGTGTAACGATTATTGATGTAAAAGACTATGTTGGTCAAGAGGTGACGATTGGAGCTTGGGTTGCCAACAAATCAGGAAAAGGGAAAATTGCCTTCTTGCAATTGCGTGATGGAACAGCCTTTTTCCAAGGTGTAGCCTTTAAACCAAACTTTGTAGAGAAATTTGGTGAAGAAGTGGGGCTTGAGAAGTTTGATGTTATCAAACGCTTGAGCCAAGAAACGTCTGTTTATGTGACAGGAATTGTCAAAGAAGACGAACGTTCTAAATTTGGTTATGAGTTGGACATTACAGACATCGAAGTGATTGGTGAATCTCAAGACTACCCAATCACACCAAAAGAACATGGAACAGATTTCTTGATGGACAACCGTCACTTGTGGCTACGCTCCCGTAAGCAAGTAGCGGTGATGCAAATCCGTAACGCTATCATCTACGCAACTTATGAGTTCTTCGACAAGAACGGCTTCATGAAGTTTGATAGTCCAATCCTTTCAGGAAACGCGGCAGAAGATTCAACTGAACTTTTTGAAACTGACTACTTCGGAACTCCAGCCTACTTGAGCCAATCAGGGCAGCTTTATCTAGAGGCAGGTGCGATGGCTCTTGGTCGTGTCTTTGACTTTGGTCCCGTATTCCGTGCTGAAAAATCAAAAACACGCCGTCACTTGACTGAGTTCTGGATGATGGATGCTGAGTACTCATACTTAACACATGATGAGTCGCTTGACTTGCAAGAAGCTTATGTAAAAGCTCTTCTTCAAGGTGTTCTTGACCGTGCTCCTCAAGCCTTGGAAACATTGGAACGTGATACAGAACTCTTGAAACGCTACATTGCAGAGCCCTTCAAACGTATCACTTACGATCAAGCCATTGACCTCTTGCAAGAGCATGAGAATGATGAAGATGCTGACTACGAACATCTTGAGCATGGTGATGACTTCGGTTCACCACATGAAACATGGATCTCAAATCACTTTGGTGTGCCAACATTTGTCATGAACTACCCAGCAGCCATCAAGGCCTTCTACATGAAACCAGTTCCTGGAAATCCAGAGCGCGTGCTTTGTGCAGATTTGCTTGCTCCAGAAGGCTATGGAGAAATCATCGGTGGATCTATGCGTGAGGAAGACTACGATGCTCTTGTTGCAAAAATGGATGAACTTGGCATGGATCGTACTGAGTATGAATTCTACCTTGACCTTCGTAAATACGGTACTGTGCCACACGGTGGATTTGGTATCGGTATCGAACGTATGGTAACTTTCGCGGCAGGAACAAAACACATCCGTGAAGCTATTCCATTCCCACGTATGTTACACCGTATTAAACCTTAAATAATGAGATGAAAGTAAAAGGTCAAATCGGCCTTTTACTTTTTTTAAAAATGAAATCACTTAAAAATAAGATTAATATATATATATATATATATATATAGAAAAATACATATTTTGGATATAAAACGTAGACAGTTTAATTGAAATAATGTTATAATGTGAGTTGGGAATAAAGTACCTAAGTGCAGCTATCTTACTTTCTGAATCAGTCTGGGAATGGAGCGTTGTTTAAATACTTGGGTGTAATTCCTCAACTAAAATTTATTTAAAAAGGAGATAATATGTATTCAAGAATGGACAAGTACCACGGACAAAAAGTCCAGCGCTTTTCAATCCGTAAGTATAGTTTTGGAGCAGCGTCAGTAGCTGTAGCAGCCTATATGATGTTTGGTGGGGCAGCGACTGTTCAGGCTCAGGAGCCAGGTACATCAGCTACAGTGACTAGCGAACAGGTTAACTCTGATGCTGGAAATCAAGCAGATTCAACCAAGCCTGTAGCTTCAACTGAAACTTCTACATCAACTGTGGCGACACCAGCAACTGAGCAACCAACAGCACCAGCTGTAGAACAACCAACAGCACCAGCCGAAACACCAAAAGTGGAAGAAGCACCAGTTACAAAGGCTGATACAAGCAAATTGGAAGCAGCTATTGCTCGTATGGAGACAGCCCTTGGCAAAGCAGGAGTATCTGAAAAGACTGCCTCAGCTATTGAAGCAGCAAAAACAGAACTTGCTAAGGCTCAAGCCCTACTGTCAAACGACAAAGCAACACAAACAGAAGTAGATAAAGTTGCTAAAGAATTGAATAGCCAAGCTTTCGTTATTGAAAGTATGCCAAAAGCAACTGCAGACAAGAAAGAAGAAAAAGAAAATAAAAATCAAGATCCTAGAAATGGGAAAGCTATCCCAGGTAATGGGGAAAGGGGATTTAGAGCAGATACAGCAACTAATGATGCTACAGGTACATCTAGTAACGATGCTGCAGCAACTTCTACAACAACTACAGGAACTAGTGATACAATCACACCAACAAATCCAGCAAAACCAACAGCAAAAGATATTATCGGAAGTACAAGTACAGTATCACGCGAAAACTTTACTGGTTGGGATACCTATACAATGCCATTTGGTAGTCACCATGATGGAGAAGGTAATTTAGGTGTTGATACTCCAGAGAAAATAGCAGATGCTGCAGATTTAGAGTTTAGAGTGTTCTCTGATCAAAGAGATGGTACAAGACCAAGTCCTGGGCCATCTAACTATACATATAATGGTAAAGAAAATGATGTAAAAGGACGTATTGATTACGGCTTGAAGTTACCAGCAGCAGAAGTTCAAAAACTTATCGAAGAAGCACCTCTATGGCGTGGAAAACTAAAATATAATAATACTAGAATTTCAAGTCAAGTCGCAGCGACTTACTATGGAAATGGACCATATGAATATCTGCTTTCTAGTATCTATAAACTTGGATATGAACAAGGAATCGATAAAGTATACATTAAAGATGTAAGTAAACGTATTGAAGTAACAGAAGCTGCTAAAAAGGCTGGATGGACTGTTTCTGATTTTACAGTATCAAATATGCCTGGGGGATTAGTATATGATAAACAATCGGATAGTATACAAGGGGTTGTAACGCATAGTAGTCCATTTAACTATCAAAAACTAGTGGCGACAGTTACTTTTACTAATACCAAAACTGGAAAAAATGTAAGAATTCCGTTAGATCTACATAGATACGGTGGTACAGCATGGAAAGATGGGACGCCACCTACGTTAGAAATTAACGATGCCGTTAAAGAAGGTAAAGTAGGAGAAGAACTTGTAGTACCAGTAGAATATAGAGATGCTGGAGCTTCCCATGCCGGTGCACCAAATGGTAGAGATATTCCTTATAGTTTAACGGATGAAAATGGAAATCCTCTTAACCGTACAGCAACGATTAGAGAAACTGTGGGACGTGCAATTCTTGGTGTTTCTGGAGTGAAAATTACTGGAACTACAGGGGCAGGCGCTAGTACTGTTACAGATTTAACAGGGGATGACACTAAAATTCCTGGTGTCGGTTTCACAATTGCCTCAAATGACATGACTGAACGAAATAAAAATGGATTTAAAGGGACACCGACTGAAGCAGGGATTTACCGTGTCTCAATTTATGCACGAGACTATAAAGAAACGAATGCGAATGAAGCATATGCACATGCTACCTTTAAAATTTCACCTGCAGTATCTGTGAAAAATGTACATGCATATGATAAAGAAGTACCAATTACAATTTCAAGAGGTGCTTCAGAAGCTACGATTACATTACCAGATGGCACAAATACAAAAGTTGTTGCAAAAGATGGGAAATGGGTTGTTACAGAAACTACAAATACAGCTGTAAATGTTAATGATGAAATCGGTACAGTTGGCGAAACTTTCAATCTAAAAGTACTTCCAACTGCAACAGCTAAAGCAGCTACGGATAATATTAAGGTAACTGCAAGTAGTGAAAATGTAACAGCAACATTTACAAGAGCAGAAGTAGCTTTAAAAACTAAACTTGGAGAAAATGTAACAGCAATCTTTAATAAATCAACAGGTCGTTGGGATTTACCAGCTGAAATCGCTGAGAAGAAAACAGTTAACAGCGATGGAACGACTACATGGTTAAAACGTGACCTATACGTTGATGTTGATAAAAATGGGGAAACAATATTCAATGTTTATGAATATACTCGTACCTTAAATGCAGCAGGAAAAGTAACAGCTGTTAGCGATCCTACTCGTACATTAACAACTTATAACAAAGAAAATGCTGCAAATAGTGCAGCGGAGTTAGCTAATGATGCGAATAAAGGAATGGTTGTAACGGTTAAATACGATAAAGGTCTAGACAAATGGACTGCTGATGATAACTCTACTGTAACAGCGACAAAAACTGGAGATAAATGGACGATTTCTACTACATCTGGGTTCAATGGAACAGTCGATGTAGTGCAAACAGCAAGTTCTTCAGACAAAGCGTCTGTATTAAATGATGCTCCATCTATTAGCTCCACTTCTTATACTACAGTAAAAGGTGCTACAGTAGACTTAGTGAAACAAAAATCAGCTACAGTAACAATTACAGATAGAGAAGATGATGCGACAACTGCTCCAAATAAAAAGGAAACAACAGTTACAAAAGTAACGTTAACATCTCCTTCAGGAACAGTAACAGAATATAGTAGTGCAGCAGAAGCAGCAGCTGTTAAATTATCAGAAGTTGGTACTTACACAGTTAAAGTTGAAGTAAAAGATAGTAACGGAAATGTCGTTACTGCAGATACTGAAACGGATACTGGAACAAATAAAGGTGCAGACACTGCTGTGAATTCAACTACTTATAAAATTACTGTAAAAGATCAAGAAACGAATAAATTGTATACAGTTGAAGATGATGCAGTAACAAATGATCAGTTGAAAGAAAAAGTAAACCCTACAGCTGTAGACGGCTTTACTTCGACTAAAAATGATATTGCTGATATTCCAACAACAGCTAAAAAAGCAGGTCAAACATTAGAAGTGCCAGCAACAGTAACTTATACAAAAGGAACTGAAACAATCCCTGTAGAAACTAAAGTTGATGTAGTTGTTTTACCAAAAGTAGAACCAACAGGAGTAACAGTTCTTAAAGATAGTACTGGATTAGAAGAAATTGTTAAAGCGAAAGTAGTTGAAGCAGCTAATGCAGTTCCAACTGGCAAATTACCAGCTGGTGTAACTGTAAGAGTTAAAGAAGTTAAAGCAGAAACAGTACCAGCAACAACAGCAACTGGAGAACAAGCACCAGCAATAGCAGTTGTAGAGTATGTAAAAGATGGTAATGTAGTTAAAACTAGCGAAGTACCAGTACCAGTAACGGTAGTAGGTTCAACATCAAGTAACGTTGTCGTATTCGAAGGTGATACAGTAGAAGCTAAAACTGTTCAAGATGCAGTAACACCAGGAACTGATGGAACAAAAGGTAATCCTGCAATTCCAGAAGACCTAACAAAAACAACAGGTAAGAAAGAAGTAACGGTCCCTGTAACTTATGAAGGAATTAAAGATCCAGAACAAGTGAAAGTACCAGTAACAGTATTACCAAAACCAGAAGCTGAAGAAATTTTAGTTGCTAAAAACAGTGACAAGGAAAAGGCTAAAGAAAAAGTACTAGCTCAAGCTGAAAAAGCAATTGCTGATGGAACATTTACAGGTAAATTACCTCAAGGAGCAACAGTTACTGTTGATAATACAGTGCCAGTAACAATTCCTGAATTAACAGATGATACTGAAGTAGAAGTAACTGTTAAGTACACAGTTCCTGGACAAGATAAACCATTAACTACAACAGTTAAAGTGCCAGTTACAGTAGTTGAAGGTGTACCACAAATCGTACCAGTGGATGAAAGCAACAAACAACCAGATCCAGAAAAGAACATTGATAAGACAGATTATCCAGAAGGATCTACATTTAGATATAAGACTCCAGATGGACAAACATCTCCAATCGATGTAACAACAACTGGAGATAAGAATGTGATTGTTGAAGTGCTTGACCCACAAGGAAACACAATTGTTGAAGTTCCAGCAACTGTACGTGTAGTAGGTAGCACACCACAATTTGTAGTAGCAGATCCAACTAAGAAACAACCAGAAGCGAAAGATAGTGTTACACCAGGAGAATATCCAGATGGTACAACATTTGAATATAAGACACCAGTAGATACAACAACTGCAGGTGAAAAAGATGTGACAGTTGTAGCTAAGCTAAATGGTCAACCAATTGCAGAAGTTCCTGCAAAAGTAGTAGTTGTAGATCCTAAGACACAATACGTAGTAGCAGATCCAAGCAAACCACAACCAGATGCATCTAAGAGCATTGATCCAGAACAATATCCAGATGGAACAACATTTGAGTACAAAACTCCAGTAGATACGACTACACCAGGAGAAAAAGATGTAGTTGTCGTTGCAAAAGATGGAGAAGATAAACTTGTTGAAGTACCAACAAAAGTGAAGGTCGTACAAGGAAATCCACAAATCGTTCCAGTAGATGAAGATAAGAAACAGCCATCTCCTGAAGATAGTATTGATCCGAATGATTACCCAGATGATGCAACATTTGAGTACAAAGAAGAAGTAGATACATCTACACCAGGTGATAAGAAAGTTACTGTTGTTGTGAAACAAGGGGATAAGGTATTGGTTGAAGTGCCATCTACAGTACGTGTAGTGGAAAGTTATCCTAAATATGTCCCAGTAGATCCAGCTAAGAAACAGCCAGATCCAAAAGAAAATATTAATCCAAATGATTTCCCAACTGGAACAACATTTGAATATAAAGATAATACTCCAGTAGATACAACAACTCCGGGCGAAAAAGATGTAACAGTTGTAGCGAAGTTAAACGGACAACCAATTACAGAAATTCCAGCGAAAATTGTTGTTGTAGAACCTAAGACACAGTATGTTCCAGTGAATGCTGAAGGTGATAAGAAACCAAAACCACAAGATAGCATTACACCAGATGATTATCCAGAAGGTTCAACGTTTGAATATAAGACTCCAGAAGGACAAACAACTCCATATGATGGAACAACACCAGGTGAAAAAGATGTTACTGTAGTCGTGAAAGATTCAGATGGTGATCCAATTGTAGAAGTACCTGCGAAGATTAAAGTCGTTCAAGGTAAAGAACAATTAACTCCAGTAAATGCTGAAGATAAAGATAAACCTAAAGCTGAAGATAGTATCACCCCAAGTGACTATCCAGAAGGTTCAACATTCGAATACAAAGTTCCAGAAGGACAAACAACTCCATATGATGGAACAACTCCAGGGGATAAACCAGTTACTGTAGTTGTAAAAGATAAAAATGGTAATGTATTAGTAGAAGTTCCAGCAACTATTAAAGTTGTGGAATCAAAACCAACACCAATCGAAACACCAGTAACAAATACGCCATTAAAAGAAGAAGACTATACTAAAGGTCTAAATATCCCAGAAGGAGCAACAGCTAAAGTAGGAGATCTTCCAGATTTAACAACACCAGGTGAAAAAACTCCTGTAAAAGTAACGATTACATTACCAAATGGTAAATCTTATACTGTGGATGTTCCAGTAACAGTGACACCAGTTAAGGAAATTGAAACACCAGTAACTACAACACCGTTAACCCCAGAGGATTACACAAAAGGAATTAAGATTCCAGAAGGCGGTAAGGTTACTAAGGTTGAAAACATTCCAGACTTGACAACACCAGGTAAGAAAGATCCAGTTAAGGTAACGGTTGAATTACCAAATGGTAAAGTTATCACAGTGGATGTTCCGGTGAATGTAACGCCAGTTAAGGAAATCGAGACTCCAGTTACAACAGGTAAATTGACTCCAGAAGATATCTTGAAACAAATCAAAGTACCAGAAGGAGCAACTGTTAAGGTAGGAGATCTTCCAGACTTAACAACACCAGGTAAGAAGGATCCTGTAAAAGTAACGATTACATTACCAAATGGTAAAGTTGTGACTGTAGAAATTCCAGTAACTGTAACTCCTATTGAAGATATTGTTAAAAAACAAGGTGATCCAATTACTACTGAGGATGTTGAAAATCACATTCCAAAAGGAGCAAAAGTTATCTCAATTGGTGACAAACCTTCAACAGATATTTCAGGTGAAAGACCAAGTATTCCAGTTGTTATCGAGTTACCAAATGGAATTCGAGTTACTGTAAATATTCCGGTAATCGTAACACCAAAAGTAACACCAGTAGTAGTTCAAGTAGGAACACCAGTTACGCCAGAAGATGTTCAGAAACATATTGAATTACCAAATGGATGGAAGGTAACAAAAGTAGGAGAAATCCCAACAACAACTACACCAGGAACAAAACCTGTCGTTCCAGTAGAGATTGAATTACCAGATGGTCGTAAGATTACTGTCGATGTACCAGTCATCGTTACGCCAACTGTAAGACAAATTGTTGTACCACAGGGAACTCCAATCACACCAGACGATGTGAAAGGACATATCGATCTTCCGAAAGAACCAGGATGGGAAATTGTCGAAGTAGGAGAAATCCCAACAACAATTCCTGCTGGAGTGAAACCAAGCGTTAAAGTGAAGATTAAAGTTCCAACTGGAGAAATTGTTGAAGTAGAAGTACCAATCATCGTAACACCGAAAGTAACTCCTATTGTAGTGGAAGTTGGAACACCAATTACGAAAGAGGATGTTATTAAGAAAGTAGGTTTACCAGAAGGATGGGAAATTGTTGAAGTCGGAGAAATTCCAACAACTGAAACACCTGGAGCAAAACCAGTTGTTAAGGTAAAAGTTAAATTACCTGATGGTCGTATTATTACAGTGGAAGTTCCTGTAACAGTAACACCTAAATCACAAAATGGTGGAGGAGTGATTTCTCAAAATGGCGATTCAACTGTTCAGATTGTAACGGAATATCTTGATGAAAATGGTAACCGAATTACTTCAGATAAAGAAGGAAAACACAATCCAATAGAGTTGGAAGGATATGAATTTAGTCATTCAACAACGGATACTAAAGGAAATACCCTACATCACTATAAGAAAGTGAAAAAACCAATCAATCAAGAGCAACCAAGCTCTCCAGAGACTCCTACAAGTCCAGAAAAACCAGTAGCTACTCCAGTTCAGACAAGTTCTACAGATTCTAAACCAGTAGCTGTTGAAACAGCCGAAGCCAATGACAAGAAGGAATTGCCAAATACTGGTACAGAAGCTAACGCTAGCCTCGCAGCGCTTGGACTTCTTGGAGCCCTAAGTGGATTTGGACTTCTTGCTCGCAAGAAAAAAGAAGACTAAAAACTCATAGTTTTTGAGAAGATGATTCGTCATCTTCTTTTTTTATTTTGGTCTTTTTACTTGCGTAAAAAATTGTTTTTTAGTATAATAGTTTATTGTGAGCGAACCTCACTTACCCCTTGCAAAGTCTTGGGGTCATTAGACCAAAAGGAGGAACATATCAATGGCTAAATACGAAATTCTTTATATCATTCGTCCAAACATTGAAGAAGAAGCTAAAAACGCTTTGGTAGCACGTTTTGACTCTATTTTGACTGACAACGGTGCAACTGTTGTTGAATCAAAAACTTGGGAAAAACGTCGTCTTGCATACGAAATCCAAGATTTCCGTGAAGGACTTTACCACATCGTTAACGTTGAAGCAAACGACGATGCAGCTCTTAAAGAGTTTGACCGTCTTTCAAAAATCAACGCTGACATTCTTCGTCACATGATCGTCAAAACTGACGCGTAAGAAGGTAAACTATGATTAACAATGTTGTACTTGTAGGGCGTATGACACGTGACGCTGAGTTGCGTTATACCCCATCAAATGTAGCAGTTGCGACTTTTACTCTTGCAGTAAACCGTACATTTAAGAGTCAAAATGGCGAACGTGAGGCTGATTTTATCAATGTCGTTATGTGGCGCCAACAGGCTGAAAACCTTGCTAACTGGGCTAAAAAAGGCTCACTTATCGGGGTGACAGGTCGTATCCAGACTCGTAGTTACGATAATCAGCAAGGACAACGTGTCTACGTGACAGAGGTCGTGGCTGAGAATTTCCAAATGTTGGAAAGCCGTAGTGTGCGTGAGGGTCACACAGGTGGAGCTTACTCTGCACCAACTGCAAACTATTCAGCACCTACAAATTCAGTACCAGACTTTTCACGTGATGAAAATCCATTTGGAGCAACAAATCCATTGGATATTTCAGATGATGATTTACCATTCTAATGGACAACTAAAATTATAAAGGAGAAAAAACATGGCTCAACAACGTCGTGGCGGATTCAAACGCCGTAAAAAAGTTGATTACATCGCAGCAAACAAAATTGAATATGTTGATTACAAAGATACTGAGCTTCTTAGCCGTTTCGTTTCAGAACGTGGGAAAATCCTTCCTCGTCGTGTAACAGGAACTTCAGCTAAAAACCAACGTAAAGTAACAACAGCTATCAAACGCGCTCGCGTAATGGCTTTGATGCCTTTCGTAAACGAAGATTAAAAAAAAGACCCCGACGGGTCTTTTTTTCAGGTCCGGGCGGACCTCTTTTTCATGAGCTTTAAAACAAGAAAGCGAATTAAGACCCGGTTGGGTCTTTTTTTCACGAGATAGTTTTTTTCTGACCTTGGCGTGCTATAATGGTAATAGAAAGAGTAAAGGTGGGTAAGTCAAAGATGAATTGTACGATTAGAAATATGATTAAGTCTGATATTGAATCCTTATCTCATGGATTTATGAATCAAGGTTGGCCTGGTAGAGAGGAAATTTTGGCTAGATATTTTCTGGAACAGGAAAGTGGGGAGAGAGAAGTCTTAGTTGCAGAGATTGATGGTGCTGTAGCGGGCTACGTTACCATTTTGCCCTCTGCTAAACATGGTCCTTTTGCAGAAGTCTATCCAGAATTATCAGATTTTAATGTGTTTGAGCCTTTTCGAAATCAAGGGATTGGGAATCAACTGCTAGAAGAAGCAGAAAAACGAGTCAAGTTTGTTTCGAGTAAGGTCACTCTTGGTGTGGGTTTGCACTTAGGCTATGGCCCTGCCCAGAGATTGTATATCAGACGGGGCTACATTCCAGATGGGACAGGTGTCTGGTATCGAAATCAACCCTTGGAAATGAATGCAACTAGCCAAAATAATGATGATTTGGTTTTGTATCTAGTAAAGGAATTCGGATAAGAGACAAGGATTTTATTGGGGATATGGGATTTAGCTACTTTATGGTATAATGGAAAGAGTTAGATTGAAAGAGGTAGTGAGATGGATGCCAAATTAAGATACAAGGCAAAGAAGATCAAGATTGTCTTTTTTGATATTGATGATACATTGCGGAATTCAAAGACAGGTTTTATTCCAGCTTCAATCCCAACTGTTTTTAAGCAATTACGTGAGAAAGGAATTTTGACAGGTATTGCTTCTGGACGAGGGATTTTTGGTGTCGTTCCGGAGATTCGTGAGCTCAAGCCTGACTTTTTTGTGACCTTAAATGGAGCCTATATCGAAGATAAAAAAGGTCAGGTTATTTATCAACATAAGATTGAGAAGTCAGATGTTGAGGAGTATATCTCTTGGGCCAAGAAAGAAGGAATTGAGTATGGTTTGGTTGGGAGTCATGATGCCAAGTTGTCGACTCGCACCAATATGATTAGTGAGGCTATCAATCCAATTTATCCAGATTTAGATGTAGATCCTGATTTTCATGAAAAAGAAGATATCTATCAGATGTGGACTTTTGAAGATAAAGGAGATGACTTGCACTTGCCTGACAGTCTCTCTGATAAACTTCGCATGGTTCGTTGGCATCAACATTCGTCTGATATTGTGCCGATTTCAGGCTCCAAAGCGACGGGTGTGGAAAAGGTTGTGGAACACCTAGGTTTGAAACCAGAGAACGTCATGGTTTTTGGAGATGGACTCAACGACTTGGAACTCTTTGATTATGCTGGAATCAGCGTTGCAATGGGAATTTCTCATGATAACATCAAAGAAAAAGCAGATTATATTACAAAAACATTAGAAGAAGATGGCATTTTCGATGCCTTAGAAGGATTTGGTATGGTAGAAAAAGAATTGCATTTCCCACAAGTAGACATTGAAACAGTAGAAGGTCCTATCGCGACTATTAAGACCAATCACGGAGACTTGCATATCAAGCTCTTCCCTGAACATGCACCTAAAACAGTGGCTAACTTTGTTGCACTGTCAAAAAATGGCTACTATGATGGTGTCATTTTCCACCGTATTATCAAGGACTTTATGATCCAAGGTGGAGACCCAACTGGAACTGGTATGGGTGGCGAGTCAATCTACGGCGAATCATTTGAGGATGAATTCTCTGAAGAACTTTACAATATCCGTGGTGCCCTTTCTATGGCCAATGCTGGTCCAAATACCAACGGCAGCCAGTTCTTTATCGTGCAAAATCAACATTTGCCTTATTCTAAGAAAGAAATTGCTCGTGGTGGTTGGCCAGAACCGATTGCGGAAATCTATGCCAACCAAGGAGGAACTCCTCACTTAGACCGCCGTCATACTGTTTTTGGTCAGCTAGCTGATGAAGCGTCTTACGCTGTTTTGGATGCCATTGCTTCTGTTGAGACAGGGGCTATGGACAAGCCAGTTGAAGATGTCGTGATTGAAACAATTGAAATCGAGGACTAGGATGAAAATCGGTGATAAGCTAAAGGGTCGTATTACAGGGATTCAGCCCTACGGAGCCTTTGTTGAGCTAGAGACGGGTGATACGGGGCTGATTCACATTTCAGAGATTCGGACAGGCTTTATTGAAAATATCCAAGAAGCCTTGAAAGTCGATGAAGAGGTTCAGGTTCAGGTAGTGGATTTAGATGAATTTACAGGGAAAGCCAGTCTTTCTATCCGCACTTTGGAGGAAGAAAAGCACCAGTTTCCAAGACGGAGACGCTTTTCAAGCGATCGTTTTAACTATGGCTTTGCTCCTCTTAAACGAATGATGCCAATTTGGACCAAGGAAGCCCTCCAACATTTGAAAAATCAGAAGCACTAGTTAGAAATCTCTATCTTTTGTAATGTTAATATGAATTTGCTATAATAGGAACATGGAAGAAGAACAATTATTAAAATCAGGAGAGCGCATTAACCAGCTCTTTTCGACAGATATCAAAATCATTCAAAATAGAGAGGTTTTTAGCTATTCGGTGGATAGTGTTCTCTTGTCACGTTTTCCACGTTTTCCTAAAAAGGGATTGATAGTGGATTTTTGCGCTGGAAATGGAGCAGTGGGGCTATTTGCTAGCACTCGTACTCAAGCACATATATTGGCTGTTGAGATTCAGGAGCGTTTGGCGGATATGGCTGAACGCTCTGTCCGTCTGAATGGTTTAGAAGAGCAGATGGAGGTCATCTGTGATGATTTGAAAAATATGCCTGCTTACATCCAGGGAAGTAAGGTGGATATGATTTTGTGTAATCCACCCTATTTCAAGGTGGATCCTCATTCCAACTTGAACGAGAGTGAACATTATCTCTTGGCGCGCCACGAAATCACGACCAATTTGCAGGAAATCTGTCGTAGTGCCCAGAGTATTCTCAAGTCTAATGGGCGTTTGGCCATGGTTCATCGTCCTGATCGCCTCTTGGATATTCTGGACATGTTGCAACGGCACAATCTAGCGCCTAAGCGCCTGCAGTTTGTTTATCCAAAGAGGGAAAAAGAAGCCAATATGCTTTTGATTGAGGCTATCAAGGATGGCTCGACAAGTGGCTTTAAGGTCTTGCCACCTCTCATTGTCCACAATGATGATGGCTCTTATACGCCTGAACTTGAAGAGATTTATTATGGATCATAAGGCTTATATGTACGTGCTGGAGTGTCGTGATGGATCTTACTATACAGGCTATACGACTGATGTGAGAAGACGTCTCGCTGTCCACAATAGTGGGAAGGGAGCCAAATATACACGAGCACGCTTGCCAGTCAAACTTATCTATGCTCAAGGTTTTGCCAGTAAGGAAGAAGCCATGTCGGCAGAAGCCTTTCTCAAGCGCAAGAAGAGACCACAGAAGGAAAGATTTTTATCTGAAAATCAAGATAGAAATTTGCTTATACTCAATGAAAATCAAAGAGCAAACTAGGAAGCTAGCCGTAGGCAGTACTTGAGTACGGCAAGGCGAAGCTGACGTGGTTTGAAGAGATTTTCGAAGAGTATCAGTTATTTTGAAGAATTGTGAGGAGCCCTTTGACTCCTCTTACTTTTGTCAAAAAGCGAAAAAAATGCTACAATAAAGAGAATAAACAAAATGAGGTATTATCATGTCTAAGATTCTAGTATTTGGTCACCAAAATCCAGACTCAGATGCCATCGGGTCATCTGTAGCCTTTGCCTACCTTGCAAAAGAAGCTTACGGTTTGGATACGGAAGCTGTTGCCCTTGGAACTCCAAATGAAGAAACAGCCTTTGTCTTGAACTATTTTGGTGTAGAAGCACCGCGTGTTATCACTTCTGCTAAAGCAGAAGGTGCAGAGCAAGTTATCCTGACTGACCACAATGAATTCCAACAATCTGTATCAGATATCGCTGAAGTAGAAGTTTACGGTGTTGTAGACCACCACCGTGTGGCTAACTTTGAAACTGCAAGCCCACTCTACATGCGTTTGGAGCCAGTTGGTTCAGCGTCTTCAATCGTTTACCGTATGTTCAAAGAACATGGTGTAGCTGTGCCTAAAGAGATTGCTGGTTTGATGCTTTCAGGTTTGATTTCAGATACCCTTCTTTTGAAATCACCAACAACACACCCAACAGATACAGTCATTGCTCCTGAATTGGCTGAATTAGCTGGTGTAAACTTAGAAGAGTATGGTTTGGCTATGTTGAAAGCTGGTACCAACTTGGCAAGCAAATCTGCTGAAGAATTGATTGATATCGATGCTAAGACTTTTGAATTGAACGGAAATAATGTCCGTGTTGCTCAAGTAAACACAGTTGACATCGCTGAAGTATTGGAACGTCAAGCAGAAATTGAAGCTGCAATGCAAGCTGCTAACGCAGCAAATGGTTATTCTGACTTTGTCTTGATGATTACAGATATCGTCAACTCAAACTCAGAAATCCTAGCACTTGGTGCTAATATAGGCAAGGTCGAAGCGGCTTTCAACTTCAAACTTGAAAACAACCACGCTTTCCTTGCTGGTGCTGTTTCACGTAAGAAACAAGTGGTACCTCAATTGACTGAAAGCTTCAATGCTTAAGATTTTGAGTGTTAATTCAAATTAGGAAAGGCTAGTTTGCCTTATATCGAAAGGAGTTTCGGCTCCTTTTTTTCTAGGAGTGAAGCATGTTAGAAAATGGCGATTTGATTTTTGTGAGAGATGAGTCAGATATGGGACAGGCCATCCAGACTTCCACAGGCAACTATAACCATGTTGCGATTTGTTTGGATGGGATGATTTACCACGCTAGTGGACAGGATGGTGTTGTCTGTCAGGAACCAGTAGACTTCTTTGAGTCCAATCACTTGTACGACCTCTATTTCTACCCAGAAATGGATATCCAGTCTGTGAAGGAAAAAGCTTGCAAACATCTAGGGGCACCCTACAATGCTTCTTTCTATCCAGATGGAGCTGGTTTTTACTGTTCCCAGTATATAGCAGAAATTCTCCCCATTTTTGAAACTATTCCCATGAAATTTGGGGATGGGGAGCAGGAGATTAGTGATTTTTGGAGAGAGTATTACAGAGAACTAGGTCTGCCTGTTCCTTTGAACCAGCCGGGGACCAATCCTAGTCAGTTGGCAGCATCGCCTCTGTTAGAATGTAAAGAAAGGAATCTTCATGATTCAGATTTTTAATCCATCTCGTTTGACGAGACAGCCATTTTTTGGAGAATTGATCCGCTATCTGGACCAGCATGAGGATGTTATTTTGCGAGAAATTAAGGCTCAATTTCCAGATGTGGCAGTTGATAAACTCATGGAAGAGTATATAAAGGTTGGCTTGATTCGTCGGGAAAATAAGCGTTATTACCTCAATCTTCCCATGTTTGAATCACTTGATAGTCTCGAACTGGATCAAGAGATTTTTGTCAGCGAAGATAGTCTGATCTATCAAGCCTTGTTGGAGCAGACTTTTGAGACGGAATTGCGAAATCAAACCAATGCAGCTATTTTAGTTGAAAAGACGGACTTTGCACGAACAAAAATGACCCTGTCCAATTATTTCTATAAGGTAAAACATCAGTATCCTTTGACAGAAAAACAGCAGGAACTCTATGCCATTTTGGGAGATGTTAATCCTGAGTATGCCCTCAAATATATGACGACTTTTTTGTTGAAGTTCCTCAAAAAAGACCAGCTTATACAGAAACGCCGTGATATCTTTGTGGATAGTTTGGTCGTCCTAGGTTATATTGTCCAAAATGAAGAGGGGAAGTATGAGTTGGCTATCGATTTGGATAAGGAGAGATTAACTTTCTACTTAGCGTGAAATTTTGTTTCTGAGCACATTGTTTGACTTTCCTTAGTATTCGGTATAAACTATATGTAACCGGTAACACATATCGGAATAAAATTAAAGGAGACAATCATATGTCACTTGAAAACAAATTGGAACAAGCAACAGGCGCTATCAAAGAAGGATTTGGTAAAGTTACTGGAGATGGCAAGACTGAAGCAGAAGGCGCTGTAGAAAAGACAGTTGCTAAGGCAAAAGAAGTAGTTGAAGATGCTAAAGGTGCTGTAGAAGGTGCCGTTGAAGGTTTGAAAAACGCTTTTAAATAAAGATAAAAAAATCAAGGGTTTCATTTCCCTTGATTTTTTACTATCTTATAAATAATTTTCTGCGATGGCTGCATCTCCAGGATAGGCTTCTTTCTTACCTTGGACGATTTGGTAGCAATCGGCTCCCTTACCAGCGATAATGACTGCATCTAATGCTTGATTTGTGATAGCCATGGCTGCCTTGATGGCTTCTTGGCGATCCGCAATTTTTTCAACAGGATGATTGATATAGCTACTAATTTCGTCTGCAATGGCCATTGGGTTTTCATAGTTGGGGTCATCAGCAGTCAGAAAGACTTGAATCTCAGGGTGTTGATTGAGGAGGAGGCCAAAGTCCTTACGACGACTTTCTCCCTTATTTCCTGTCGAACCCAGAACCAGAGCAATCTTTCCAGTTTGATGAGTTTCTACAACATTGATTAGTTTTTTGAGACTGTCACCATTGTGGGCATAGTCGATGAAGACCTTGGCTCCGTTTTTCTGGGTGAGGACTTCCATACGACCAGGAACACGGGTAGCAGCGATTCCTTTTTTGATGTCCTCAAGACTAGCTCCGAGACGGAGACAAGCAAGTCCAGCAGCAACGGCATTTTCTTGATTGAAGTGCCCAATGAGTTGAATATCATAATCTCCAGCGAGTTTACCCGTAGCTGAAAAACTAAAGGCTTTGGAATTCTCGATTTGATTATTTGATTGGCTACCATAGAAATCATGGTCTTGATCTGCCACTTGTTCTTTCAAGACAGAAAAGTGGTCCATGTCACTGTTAATGATAACTGCTCGGCTATTTTCCATCAAGAGACGTTTGTGGTAGAAGTAGTCTTCAAAGCTAGGGTGTTCAATCGGGCCGATATGGTCGGGGCTGATATTGAGGAAAACTCCCACATCAAAGGTTAGACCATAGACACGTTTGACCAGATAGGCCTGACTGGAGACCTCCATGATGAGGTGAGTACGGTCATTTTGCACAGCTTGATTCATCATGTCAAAGAGGTCAATACTCTCAGGGGTTGTCAATGCAGACTTAAAGAAAGTCTTGCCATCTAGAGTTGTATTCATGGTCGAGAGCATAGCAGGTCGATGCCCTTGAGATAAAATGTTATAGGCGAAGTAGGCTGCTGTTGTTTTACCCTTAGTACCAGTAAAGGCAAGGAGTTTGAGTTTTTTCTGTGGATTGCCATAAAATTCCATAGCTACCAAACTCATGGTTTTCTTGATATCACTGACGATGATAGCAGGAATACCAACCTCATAGTCTTTTTCAGCCACATACCAACCGAGGCCTTGAGAGATGGCAGAAATCAGAAATTCCTTCTTAAAGGCAGCACCTTTAACGAAAAAGAGGCTCTTCTCTTTGGCCTTGCGGCTATCATAGCAGATGGTGTCAAATACGACATGGCTGTAGTTGTAGTGATAATGTCCTTGGTCGATAATCTCACGGAAGAGACCATCTTTCTTTAAAATATCTAATACGGTTTCAATCTTAATCATACTTTCTATTGTAAACCGAAAGTCGTAAATTTACAAGTGACAAGGAAAAGTTTATAATGGAAGATGAGGAATTTTTCCTAGTTATTAAAATTAAATGAGGAATCTATGTCTAACGAAAACAATCACCAGCAGGCCCAGATGTTACGGGGAACTGCTTGGCTAACGGCTAGTAACTTTATCAGTCGTCTACTCGGTGCCATTTATATCATCCCTTGGTATATCTGGATGGGGTCTTATGCGGCTACAGCAAATGGTCTCTTTACCATGGGCTACAATATCTATGCCTGGTTCTTGCTGGTTTCAACAGCAGGGATTCCAGTTGCGGTTGCCAAGCAAGTTGCCAAATATAATACCATGCGAGAAGAAGAGCACAGCTTTGCCCTGATTCGGAGCTTTTTAGGCTTTATGACAGGACTAGGTCTGGTTTTTGCTTTAGTCTTGTATGTCTTTGCTCCTTGGCTAGCAGATTTGTCGGGTGTAGGGAAAGACCTGATCCCAATCATGCAGAGCTTGGCTTGGGCGGTCTTGATTTTCCCATCTATGAGTGTTATCCGAGGCTTCTTCCAAGGGATGAATAACCTGAAACCTTATGCCATGAGCCAAATCGCTGAGCAGGTCATTCGTGTTATCTGGATGCTCTTAGCTACCTTTATGATTATGAAAATGGGCTCAGGAGATTATCTAGCAGCGGTTACCCAATCAACCTTTGCTGCCTTTGTCGGCATGGTAGCTAGTTTTGCAGTTTTGATCTATTTTCTTGCCAAAGAAGGATTACTTAAAAGAGTCCTTGAAACAGGAGATAAGATAAACAGCAAGCGTCTTTTGGTTGACACCATTAAGGAAGCCATTCCTTTTATCCTGACAGGGTCTGCTATCCAGCTTTTCCAGATTTTGGACCAGATGACCTTTATCAATAGTATGAGTTGGTTTACCAACTATAGTAATGAAGACTTGGTTGTCATGTTTTCTTATTTCTCTGCCAATCCTAATAAAATCACTATGATTTTGATTTCTGTTGGGGTTTCGATTGGGAGTGTAGGCTTGCCGCTTTTGACTGAAAACTATGTTAAGGGGGACTTGAAGGCGGCTTCTCGTCTAGTTCAGGACAGCATCACTATGCTTTTCTTATTCTTGCTACCAGCAACGGTTGGAGTGGTCATGGTAGGAGAACCTCTCTATACTGTCTTCTATGGCAAGCCAGATAGTTTGGCTATGGGCTTGTTTGTCTTTGCAGTTTTGCAGTCTACTATTTTAGGCTTGTACATGGTCTTGTCTCCAATGCTTCAAGCCATGTTCCGCAACCGCAAGGCAGTTCTCTATTTTATCTATGGTTCCATTGCCAAGCTGGTCTTGCAACTTCCAACCATCGCTCTGTTTCACAGTTACGGGCCTTTGATTTCTACAACAATTGGGCTCATCATTCCTAATGTTTTGATGTATCGGGACATTTGCAAGGTAACTGGTGTTAAGCGCAAGGTGATTTTGAAACGAACCATTTTAATCAGTTTGTTAACTATTTTTATGTTTCTAGTAGTTGGGACATTGCAGTGGATTTTAGGATTTGTCTTCCAACCAAGTGGACGTTTGTGGAGCTTCCTTTATGTAGGTCTTGTTGGTGTCATGGGAGGAGGAATTTACGGATTCTTGAGTCTTCGCACTCGCTTATTGGACAAGGTGATTGGACAAGCTCAAGCAGATCGCCTGCGAGCAAAATTAAAAATTTCTCAATAATTTTTTATAAATAAAGGGAATAATTTGAACGTTTCTATCAAGGAATGATTAAATTATTCGGCTCTTTGTCAACTGTAGTGGGTTGAAGAAAAGCTAAGATCGAGAAAGGACACATTTCGTCCTTTCTTTTTTGATA
>NZ_JALDUC010000002.1:228006-268289 GCF_023109235.1 Streptococcus mitis | reverse complement strand
AAAAGGACTTAGCCCTGTACAATACAGAACTAAATCCTTTGCTTAAATTAATTGTCTAACTTTTTGGGGTCAGTACAGATTTCTTGGGTATCTTTTTTAAAATAAACGGAAGACATGGGATTCGAACCCACGCACGCTGTTACACGCCTACCGCGTTTCCAACACGGCCTCTTAAGCCTCTTGAGTAATCTTCCAATACTTACTCAAATAGTCTACCATAAAGGCCCCTATCTTGCAATAAAAATTCTAGAAATAAGAAAAATGATAGATTTTGAAAGAAAATGACAAAAAATGCTTGACTTTGAAAGAAAGTGTGATAGAATGAATAGTGTAAACGATAACAGGAGGTGATTCAGTGTTAAAAACAGAGCGGAAACAACTGATTTTAGAGGAGTTAAATCAACATCATGTAGTTTCTCTAGAAAAATTAGTTAGTTTGCTAGAGACCTCAGAATCAACGGTTCGAAGAGACTTGGATGAGTTGGAAGCGGAAAACAAGCTTCGTCGCGTGCATGGTGGAGCAGAATTGCCCCATTCCTTGCAGGAAGAAGAAACCATTCAAGAAAAATCTGTCAAAAACCTTCAAGAAAAGAAGTTGCTGGCTCAGAAAGCAGCCTCTCTCATTAAGGAACAAGATGTCATCTTTATCGATGCTGGAACAACAACTGCTTTTTTGATCCATGAATTGGTCAATAAGAATATTACTGTTGTGACAAATTCGATTCACCATGCCGCACAGTTGGTTGAAAAGCAGATTCCAACTGTCATGGTTGGAGGAAGTGTCAAGATGGCAACAGATGCTAGCATCGGGGGCGTTGCTCTTAACCAGATTAACCAATTGCACTTTGACCGTGCCTTTATCGGGATGAATGGTGTGGACGATGGCTATTATACGACTCCTGATATGGAGGAGGGAGCTGTTAAGCGTGCTATTTTAGAAAATGCCAAACAGACCTATGTCTTGGTGGATTCGTCAAAAATTGGACAAACTTGCTTTGCCAAGGTAGCACCACTCAAACGAGCTATTGTTATCACAAGTCAAGGGCATGAGCTCTTGCAGGCTATTAAGGAGAAAACGGAGGTAATAGAAGTATGATTTATACAGTCACACTCAATCCATCCATTGACTATATCGTTCGTTTGGACCAAGTCCAAGTCGGTAGTGTCAATCGTATGGACAGTGATGATAAGTTTGCTGGTGGGAAAGGAATCAATGTCAGCCGTGTCTTGAAACGTTTGGATATACCAAATACAGCGACGGGATTTATCGGAGGCTTTACTGGTAAATTTATCACAGATACCCTTGCAGAGGAAGAAATCGAGACATGTTTTGTCCAAGTGGCAGAAGATACTCGTATCAATGTTAAAATCAAAGCAGACCAAGAAACAGAAATCAACGGAACCGGTCCAAATGTCGAACCAGCTCAGCTAGAAGAATTGAAAGCTATTTTATCTAGTCTGACAGCAGAAGATACGGTTGTCTTTGCGGGTTCGAGTGCTAAAAACCTAGGCAATGTTATCTACAAGGATTTGATTGCCTTGACACGCAAGACTGGTGCGCAAGTCGTTTGTGACTTTGAAGGACAGACCTTGATTGATAGTTTGGACTATCAGCCACTTTTGGTCAAACCAAATAATCACGAGCTTGGAGCTATCTTTGGAGTGAAACTCGAAAGTTTAGATGAAATCGAGAACTATGCTCGTCAGTTACTGGCCAAAGGAGCTCAAAACGTCATTATCTCCATGGCTGGCGACGGTGCCCTTCTTGTCACATCTGAGGGAGCTTACTTCGCAAAACCTATCAAGGGAACAGTCAAAAATTCAGTTGGTGCTGGTGATTCTATGGTTGCCGGATTCACAGGTGAATTTGTCAAATCAAAAGACGCAGTAGAAGCCTTCAAATGGGGAGTTGCTTGTGGAACGGCAACTACCTTCTCGGATGACTTGGCAACAGCAGAATTTATTAAAGAAACATATGAAAAAGTTGAGGTAGAAAAACGATGAAAATTCAAGACCTATTGAGAAAAGATGTTATGTTGCTGGATTTGCAAGCAACTGAAAAAACAGCTGTCATCGACGAGATGATTAAAAGTTTGACAGACCACGGTTATGTGACAGATTTTGAAACCTTTAAAGAAGGAATTTTGGCGCGTGAAGCTCTCACTTCTACAGGTTTGGGTGATGGTATCGCAATGCCTCACAGCAAAAATGCTGCTGTCAAAGAAGCGACAGTTCTCTTTGCCAAGTCAAACAAGGGTGTTGACTACGAGAGCTTGGATGGACAATCAACTGACCTCTTCTTTATGATTGCAGCTCCAGAAGGTGCCAATGATACTCACTTGGCAGCCTTGGCAGAATTGTCTCAATACTTGATGAAAGACGGTTTTGCTGACAAACTTCGTCAAGTAACATCAGCTGACCAAGTTATCGAACTTTTTGACAAAGCTTCCGAAAAAACTGAAGAGCCTGTTCAAGCACCTACTAATGACTCTGATGAGTTTATCGTTGCTGTTACAGCTTGTACAACAGGTATTGCTCACACTTACATGGCTCAAGAAGCCCTTCAAAAAGTGGCTGCTGAAATGGGTGTTGGAATCAAGGTTGAAACCAACGGTGCTAGCGGTGTTGGAAACCAACTAACTGCTGAGGACATCCGCAAGGCTAAAGCTGTTATCATAGCTGCAGACAAGGCGGTTGAGATGGATCGTTTCGATGGCAAACCATTGATCAATCGTCCAGTGGCTGACGGGATCCGTAAAACAGAAGAATTGATTAACTTGGCTCTTTCAGGAGAAGCGGAAGTCTACCGTGCCGCTAATGGTGCAAAAGCTGCAACAGCCTCTAACGAAAAACAAAGCCTTGGTGGTGCCTTCTACAAACACTTGATGAGTGGTGTATCTCAAATGTTGCCATTTGTTATTGGCGGTGGTATCATGATTGCCCTTGCCTTCTTGATTGACGGCGCTTTGGGTGTTCCAAATGAAAAACTTGGCAATCTTGGTTCTTACCATGAGTTAGCTTCTATGTTCATGAAAATCGGTGGTGCAGCCTTTGGTTTGATGCTTCCAGTCTTTGCAGGTTATGTTGCCTACTCTATCGCTGAAAAACCAGGTTTGGTAGCAGGTTTCGTGGCTGGTGCTATTGCAAAAGAAGGTTTTGCCTTTGGGAAAATCCCTTATGCCGCAGGTGGTGAAGCAACTTCAACTCTTGCCGGTGTCTCATCTGGTTTCCTAGGCGCCCTTGTGGGTGGATTTATCGCAGGTGCTTTGGTGCTTGCTATCAAGAAATACGTTAAAGTTCCTCGTTCACTTGAAGGTGCAAAATCAATCCTTCTCTTGCCACTTCTTGGGACAATCTTGACAGGATTTGTCATGCTAGCTGTTAACATCCCGATGGCAGCAATCAACACTGCTATGAATGACTTCCTAGGCGGTCTTGGAGGTGGTTCAGCTGTCCTTCTCGGTATCGTCCTTGGTGGAATGATGGCTGTTGACATGGGTGGACCAGTTAACAAAGCGGCTTATGTATTTGGTACAGATACGCTTGCAGCGACTGTTTCTTCAGGTGGTTCTGTGGCTATGGCAGCAGTTATGGCTGGAGGAATGGTACCACCACTTGCAATCTTTGTCGCAACTCTTCTCTTTAAAGACAAATTTACTAAAGAAGAACGCAACTCTGGTTTGACAAACATTATCATGGGCTTGTCATTTATCACTGAGGGAGCAATTCCATTTGGTGCCGCTGACCCAGCTCGTGCGATCCCAAGCTTCATCCTTGGTTCAGCAGTAGCAGGTGGCCTCGTTGGTCTTACTGGTATCAAACTCATGGCGCCACACGGAGGAATCTTCGTTATCGCCCTTACTTCAAATGCTCTCCTTTACCTCGTTTCTGTCTTGGTAGGAGCAATTGTAAGTGGTGTGGTCTATGGTTATCTACGTAAACCCCAAGCATAAAACTTATACTCTTCAAAAATCAAATTCAAACCACGTCAGCATCGCCTTGCCGTACTCAAGTACAGCCTGCGGCTAGCTTCCTAGTTTGCTCTTTGATTTTCATTGAGTATTAGATATAAAATGAAAAGATTGGACCGTTTGGTGCAGTCTTTTTCTCTTTCCGAAATGCTTGTGAAATATGGTATAATAGAAGAATGGCAAACAAGAATACAAGTAAAACAAGACGGAGACCGTCTAAAGCAGAACTCGAAAGAAAAGAAGCGATTCAACGAATGTTGATTTCGTTGGGAATCGCGCTTTTATTGATTTTCGCAGCCTTCAAATTAGGGGCTGCAGGTATAACCCTTTACAATTTCATTCGCTTGCTGGTGGGTAGCCTAGCTTATCTGGCAATATTTGGCATCCTGCTCTATCTCTTCTTCTTCAAGTGGATACGAAAACAGGAAGGACTCTTATCAGGTTTTTTCACCATATTTGCTGGCTTACTCTTGATTTTTGAGGCCTACTTAGTTTGGAAATATGGTTTGGACAAGTCGGTTTTAAAAGGGACTATGGCTCAGGTTGTGACGGATCTGACTGGTTTTCGAACGACCAGTTTTGCTGGTGGAGGCTTGATTGGTGTTGGACTCTATGTGCCAACAGCCTTTCTCTTCTCAAATATCGGTACTTACTTTATTGGTTCTATCTTGATTTTAGTGGGTGCCCTCCTAGTCAGTCCTTGGTCTGTTTACGATATTGCTGAATTTTGCAGTAAAGGCTTTGCCAAATGGCGGGAAGGGCATGAGCGTCGAAAAGAGGAACGTTTTGTCAAACAAGAAGAAAAAGCTCGCCAAAAGGCTGAGGAAGAGGCTAGATTAGAAAAAGAAGAGGCTGAAAAAGCCTTACTCGATATGCCTCCTGTTGATATGGAAACGGGTGAAATTCTTACAGAAGATGTTGTGCTTGACGTTCCACCTGTTCCAGAAGAAGAGTGGGTAGAACCAGAGATCATCTTGCCTCAAGCTGAACTTGAATTCACTGAACAGGGAGATGGCTCTGATGTCGAAGATGTTCAGGTCGATTTTTCAGCAAAGGAAGCCCTTGAATACAAACTTCCAAGCTTACAACTCTTTGCCCCAGATAAACCAAAAGACCAGTCGAAAGAGAAGAAAATCGTTCGTGAAAACATCAAAATCCTAGAAGAAACTTTTGCTAGTTTTGGTATTAAGGTAACGGTTGAACGGGCTGAAATTGGGCCGTCAGTGACCAAGTATGAAGTCAAGCCAGCAGTCGGTGTACGGGTTAACCGCATTTCCAATCTAGCAGATGACCTCGCTCTAGCCTTGGCAGCCAAGGATGTCCGGATTGAGGCTCCAATACCTGGTAAATCCTTAGTCGGGATTGAGGTTCCTAACTCTGAGATTGCGACGGTATCCTTCCGCGAACTATGGGAACAATCTCAAACGAAAGCAGAAAATCTCTTAGAAATTCCTCTAGGAAAGGCAGTTAATGGCACCGCAAGAGCTTTTGACCTTTCCAAGATGCCCCACTTGCTAGTTGCAGGTTCAACGGGTTCAGGGAAGTCAGTAGCTGTTAACGGCATTATCGCTAGCATCCTCATGAAGGCGAGACCTGACCAAGTTAAATTTATGATGGTCGATCCCAAGATGGTTGAGTTGTCTGTTTACAATGATATTCCCCACCTCTTGATTCCAGTCGTGACCAATCCACGTAAGGCCAGCAAGGCTTTGCAAAAGGTCGTGGATGAAATGGAAAATCGTTATGAACTCTTTGCCAAGGTGGGAGTTCGGAATATTGCAGGTTTTAATGCCAAGGTAGAAGAGTTTAATGCTCAGTCTGAGTACAAGCAGGTTCCGCTACCACTCATTGTTGTAATTGTGGATGAGTTGGCTGACCTTATGATGGTAGCCAGCAAGGAAGTGGAAGATGCTATCATTCGTCTCGGACAGAAGGCGCGTGCTGCAGGTATCCACATGATTCTTGCAACCCAGCGTCCATCCGTTGACGTCATTTCTGGTCTGATCAAGGCCAATGTCCCATCTCGTGTCGCTTTCGCAGTTTCATCAGGAACAGACTCCCGTACTATTTTAGATGAAAATGGAGCTGAGAAACTGCTTGGACGTGGAGATATGCTCTTTAAACCAATTGATGAAAATCATCCAGTTCGTCTCCAAGGCTCCTTTATCTCGGATGATGATGTCGAACGTATCGTAAACTTCATTAAGGCTCAGGCAGATGCGGACTACGATGAGAGTTTTGATCCAGGTGAGGTTTCTGAAAATGAAGGTGAATTTTCAGATGGTGAATCTGGTGGTGATCCGCTTTTTGAAGAAGCCAAAGCTCTAGTCATTGAGACCCAGAAAGCCAGCGCATCCATGATTCAGCGTCGTTTGTCAGTTGGATTTAACCGTGCGACACGTCTCATGGAAGAGCTTGAGATGGCAGGTGTCATTGGTCCAGCTGAAGGTACCAAACCAAGAAAAGTTTTACAACAATAAAAAAATAGCTTCTTTCCAAGTTTGGAGGGAAGCTATTTTAGTGATTATTGATTAGTTTTATTTTCCGAAGTTGGTGTATTATTGGACTGTTTTTCATTTTCAGCGGCAGGTTTACTTGGACTAGGAGCAGGAGTAGAAGAATCTTGAGTTGATGTTTTCTGCTCTTCCTTTTTCTCTTCCTTGACGCTAGATTTTGGCGTTTCTTCTTGTTGTGTTTTTTCTTGGGTAGTGTTAGTTTCCTTATTGGGACTGGTGTTTTCCTTAGGGACTTCCTTTTGAATTTCTTTGACAATGGTTGTCGTCTGGCTTGTCGTAGGTTCTTTTTTAGTATTTTTATTATTGTCCAAGGCGTTCATGATCGTGATACTTGCGGTAATCAAGCCAAGGATACTAGCGATAGTCGCAACGATTTTTTGAAAGACTGTAAAGCCTTTTTTGATGTGTTCTGTTTTTGGTTTTGAAGTTCTACGATAATTAGACATATATTCTCTCCTTTAATTAAAATTTATTATACCGCATTTCTTTAAAAAAATCTTAAAAAAAGAGAAATTGCCCTTTCTTGTCGCAGGCTCCGTTTCATGATACAATAGAGGGAGTGATTTTAGAAAGCGTGAGAAAATATGATTTACTTTGATAATTCGGCGACGACCAAGCCCTATCCTGAAGCACTTGAAACCTATATGCAGGTCGCTTCAAAAATTTTAGGAAATCCATCTAGTCTCCATCGTTTGGGAGATCAGGCAACACGAATCTTAGATGCTTCTCGTCAGCAAATTGCAGATTTAATCGGTAAGAAAAGTGAGGAAATCTTCTTTACTTCTGGTGGGACAGAAGGAGATAACTGGGTTATCAAGGGTGTGGCCTTTGAAAAGGCTCAGTTTGGAAAGCACATCATTGTATCAGCCATTGAACATCCGGCAGTCAAAGAGTCAGCCCTTTGGTTGAAAAGTCAAGGATTTGAAGTAGATTTTGCTCCAGTTGATAACAAAGGATTTGTAGATGTTGAAGCGTTATCAGATTTGATAAGACCTGATACGACCCTCGTTTCCGTCATGGCTGTGAACAATGAAATCGGCTCGATTCAACCTATTCAAGCTATTTCAGAACTATTGGCAGACAAGCCAACTATTTCCTTCCACGTTGATGCGGTTCAGGCACTTGCCAAGATTCCGACTGAAAAGTATCTGACAGAACGAGTGGATTTTGCGACTTTCTCTAGTCACAAGTTTCACGGAGTTCGAGGTGTTGGATTTGTCTATATCAAGTCTGGCAAGAAGATTACGCCTCTTTTAACAGGTGGTGGTCAGGAACGTGATTACCGTTCGACAACTGAAAATGTGGCAGGAATTGCAGCGACAGCCAAGGCTCTCCGCTTGTCTATGGAAAAGCTAGATATCTTTACTAGCAAGACTGGTCAGATGAAGGCAGTGATTCGCCAAGCTCTTCTGGACTATCCAGATATTTTTGTCTTTTCAGATGAGAAAGACTTTGCCCCTCATATCCTGACTTTTGGAATCAAGGGTGTTCGTGGTGAGGTCATTGTTCATGCCTTTGAAGACTATGATATTTTTATCTCAACGACCTCTGCTTGTTCATCCAAGGCAGGAAAACCTGCAGGCACTTTGATTGCCATGGGAGTGGACAAGGATAAGGCCCAGTCAGCTGTGCGTCTAAGCCTAGACCTTGAAAATGATATGAGTCAGATCGAGCAGTTTTTGACAAAGCTAAAATTGATTTACAATCAAACTAGAAAAGTAAGATAGGAGCATTTATGCAGTATTCAGAAATTATGATTCGCTACGGAGAATTGTCAACTAAACACAAAAATCGTATGCGTTTCATCAATAAACTTCGTAATAATATTTCAGACGTTTTGTCTATCTATCCCCAAGTTAAGGTAACCGCAGATCGCGATCGTGCCCACGCTTACCTCAATGGAGCAGATTATACAGCAGTAGCAGAATCGCTTAAACAAGTTTTTGGAATTCAAAACTTTTCCCCTGTTTATAAGGTTGAAAAATCTGTAGAAGTTCTGAAGTCTTCTGTCCAAGAGATTATGCAGGACATCTACAAGGATGGCATGACCTTTAAAATTTCTAGCAAGCGTAGCGACCACAACTTTGAGTTGGATAGTCGTGAACTCAATCAAACCCTTGGAGGTGCTGTTTTTGAAGCTATTCCAAATGTGCAAGCTCAAATGAAAAGTCCTGACATCAATCTTCAGGTGGAGATACGTGAAGAAGCAGCCTATCTTTCTTATGAAACCATTCGTGGGGCTGGTGGTTTGCCAGTTGGAACTTCAGGTAAAGGCATGCTCATGTTGTCAGGAGGAATCGATTCCCCTGTAGCTGGCTATCTAGCGCTTAAACGAGGGGTAGATATAGAGGCCGTTCACTTTGCCAGCCCACCTTATACTAGTCCAGGCGCTCTCAAGAAAGCCCAAGATTTGACCCGTAAATTGACCAAGTTTGGTGGAAATATCCAGTTTATCGAAGTTCCTTTTACAGAGATTCAAGAGGAAATCAAGGCCAAAGCGCCCGAAGCTTACTTAATGACTCTAACTCGTCGCTTTATGATGCGGATTACAGATCGTATTCGTGAGGTACGAAATGGTTTAGTTATCATAAATGGGGAAAGCCTAGGTCAAGTAGCCAGCCAAACCTTGGAGAGCATGCAGGCTATCAATGCGGTTACCAACACTCCCATCATCCGTCCAGTTGTGACAATGGATAAGTTGGAAATTATTGACATTGCTCAGGAAATTGACACCTTTGAAATTTCTATCCAGCCTTTTGAAGACTGTTGTACCATTTTTGCGCCAGATCGTCCGAAAACAAATCCTAAGATTAAGAATGCGGAGCAGTACGAAGCGCGTATGGATGTTGAAGGATTAGTAGAGCGAGCTGTGGCTGGAATCATGATTACTGAGATTACACCGCAGGCTGAAAAAGATGAAGTGGATGACTTGATTGATAATTTGCTCTAATCAGAAAATCCAGAAGAATTTAGAAAAATAAATGAAAAAGTTAGTTTTTAATTCCAAAAATGGAAGCAAAACTAACTTTTTTTCTATAATTGTGATATAATAAAATAAAATTTTGAATATAGAGAGTTTTCTGACAATGAATCAATCCTACTTTTATTTAAAAATGAAAGAACACAAACTCAAGGTTCCTTATACAGGTAAGGAACGCCGTGTACGTGTTCTTCTGCCTAAAGATTATGAGAAAGACACGGATCGTTCTTATCCTGTTGTTTACTTTCATGACGGGCAAAATGTTTTTTATAGCAAGGAGTCTTTCATTGGCCATTCATGGAAGATTATCCCAGCTATTAAGCGTAATCCTGATATCAGTCGCATGATTGTCGTTGCCATTGACAATGATGGTATGGGGCGAATGAATGAGTATGCGGCTTGGAAGTTCCAAGAATCTCCTATCCCAGGGCAGCAGTTTGGCGGTAAGGGTGTGGAGTATGCCGAGTTTGTCATGGAGGTGGTCAAGCCTTTTATCGATGAAACTTATCGTACAAAAGCAGACCGCCAGCATACAGCCATGATTGGTTCCTCATTAGGAGGGAATATTACCCAGTTTATCGGTTTGGAATACCAAAATCAAATTGGTTGTCTAGGTGTCTTTTCATCTGCTAACTGGCTCCACCAAGAAGCTTTTAATCGCTATATCGAGCGCAAGAAACTATCGCCTGACCAGCGTATCTTTATCTATGTTGGAACAGAAGAAGCAGATGATACGGACAAGACCCTGATGGCTGGTAATATCAAACAAGCCTATATCGATTCGTCTCTTCGGTATTACCATAATTTGATTGCAGGTGGGATACACTTAGATAATCTTGTCTTGAAAGTTCAGTCTGGTGCCATCCATAGTGAAATCCCTTGGTCGGAGAATTTACCAGACTGTCTGAGATTTTTTGCAGAGAAATGGTAAGTTAGAAAAGGAGAAAGCCAATGCATATTGAACATCTTAGCCATTGGAGTGGCAATCTTAATCGTGAAATGTACCTTAATCGTTATGGACACGCTGGGATTCCAGTTGTGGTTTTTGCTTCATCAGGTGGTAGTCACAATGAATACTATGATTTTGGCATGATTGATGCCTGTGCTTCCTTTATCGAGGAAGGCCGTGTTCAGTTTTTTACCCTGTCCAGTGTAGATAGTGAGAGCTGGTTGGCCACTTGGAAAAATGGGCACGACCAAGCAGAGATGCACCGTGCCTACGAGAGCTATGTGATTGAGGAGGCCATTCCTTTTATCAAGCATAAGACAGGTTGGTTTGATGGTATGATGACGACAGGTTGCTCAATGGGCGCCTACCATGCTGTCAATTTCTTCCTCCAGCATCCAGATGTCTTTACCAAGGTGATTGCTCTTAGTGGTGTTTACGATGCACGTTTCTTTGTCGGTGATTACTACAATGACGATGCCATTTACCAAAACTCGCCAGTAGATTATATCTGGAATCAGAATGACGGCTGGTTTATTGACCGTTACCGTCAGGCAGAGATTGTGCTGTGTACGGGTCTTGGAGCCTGGGAACAAGACGGTTTACCATCCTTTTACAAGCTCAAAGAAGCCTTTGATCAGAAACAAATTCCAGCCTGGTTTGCTGAATGGGGACACGATGTCGCCCACGACTGGGAATGGTGGCGCAAACAAATGCCTTATTTCCTTGGCAATCTCTATTTATAAAAGGAGTTACCTATGAATTACCTT
The DNA here is from genome assembly GCF_023109235.1 of Streptococcus mitis. Classification (GTDB taxonomy): domain Bacteria; phylum Bacillota; class Bacilli; order Lactobacillales; family Streptococcaceae; genus Streptococcus; species Streptococcus mitis_DA. The sequence goes on along the minus strand of NZ_JALDUC010000002.1, from coordinate 257,106 downwards.
GTTATTTCTCCCTACTATCCGCAAAACTTTCAACAGTTTACTATTGAACTAGCTAATAAAGGCATCACAGTCTTGGGAATTGGCCAAGAACCTTACGAGCAATTGGATGAGCCCTTACGCATTAGCCTGACTGAGTATTTCCGTGTTGATAATCTTGAAAATGTAGACGAAGTCAAGCGTGCAGTTGCATTTCTTTTCTACAAGCATGGTCCTATCGATCGCATCGAGTCCCATAATGAATACTGGCTTGAGCTGGATGCAACACTCAGAGAACAATTTAATGTCTTTGGTGCCAAACCAGAAGACCTCAAAAAGACTAAATTTAAGTCTGAAATGAAGAAATTGTTCAAAAAAGCAGGTGTCCCCGTGGTACCTGGAGCTGTTATCAAGACGGAAGCAGATGTGGATCAAGCTGTGAATGAAATCGGCCTTCCAATGATTGCAAAACCTGACAATGGAGTGGGAGCAGCCGCCACCTTTAAGCTTGAAACAGAAGACGATATCAATCACTTCAAGCAAGAATGGGACCATTCGACCGTTTATTTCTTTGAAAAATTTGTCACTTCCAGCGAAATTTGCACCTTTGATGGTTTAGTGGATAAGGATGGAAAGATTGTCTTCTCAACGACCTTTGACTACGCCTATACACCGCTTGATCTCATGATTTACAAGATGGACAATTCCTACTATGTTCTTAAGGATATGGATCCCAAATTACGTAAATATGGTGAGGCCATTGTCAAGGAATTTGGTATGAAAGAACGGTTCTTCCATATTGAGTTCTTCCGTGAAGGGGACGACTACATTGCCATTGAGTACAATAACCGTCCTGCAGGTGGTTTTACCATTGATGTTTATAACTTTGCCCATTCCTTGGACCTCTATCGTGGATATGCAGCTATTGTCGCAGGAGAAGAGTTCCCAGCGTCAGACTTTGAACCTCAGTTTTGTTTAGCTACATCACGTCGCGCAAATGCTCACTATGTCTATTCTGAGGAGGACTTGCTTGCCAAATACAGCCATCAGTTCAAGGTTAAAAAAATCATGCCAGCAGCCTTTGCGGAACTTCAAGGAGATTACCTTTATATGCTGACAACTCCGAGTCGACAAGAAATGGAGCAGATGATTGCTGATTTCGGACAACGTCAAGAATAAGAACTCTCGGATTAAGGAAATGCACCTCCTTAATCCTTTTGTTTCAATAAGAGAAATAAAACCGCTTTCCCATATATTCTTTTAGAAAACCTGTTGCTAAAAGATATAAAAATTGATAGAATAAAGATTGTCTAAAAAATTTTAAGGAGAATCTATCAAATGGATTTCACATGGGCAATTAAATATGCCACTGAATTTTTGGCCACTGCTATTTTGATCATTCTTGGAAATGGTGCAGTTGCCAACGTTGAACTTAAAGGTACGAAAGGTCACCAAAGTGGCTGGATCGTTATCGCTGTTGGTTATGGTATGGGGGTTATGATTCCAGCCTTGATGTTTGGTAACGTATCTGGTAACCACATTAACCCAGCCTTCACTCTTGGACTTGCGATCAGCGGTCTCTTCCCTTGGGCACAAGTTGCACCTTATATCATCGCACAAGTTTTGGGTGCTATCTTTGGTCAAGCCTTGGTTGTGGCAACACACCGCCCATACTACTTGAAAACTGAAAATCCAAACAACATCTTGGGTACTTTCTCAACAATTTCAAGTTTGGATAATGGTACAAAAGAATCACATTTTGCAGCAACTGTTAATGGTTTTGTAAATGAGTTTGTTGGTTCATTTGTTCTTTTCTTTGCAGCCCTTGGTATGACTAAAAACTTCTTTGGTGCTGAACTAGTATCAAAAGCACAAGCTGCTATCAATGCTCAAGTTGCACAAGCAACTACTCAAGGTCAAACAATTCCTCAAGAACAAGTAACAGCAGCACTTGACCAAGCTAAAGAACAAGTAGCGCCATTTATGACTTCTGGTCTTGGAATTGCTCACTTGGCACTTGGATTCCTTGTTATGGCCTTGGTAACATCACTTGGTGGACCTACAGGGCCTGCCTTGAACCCAGCCCGTGACTTGGGACCACGTCTCCTTCATGCTTTCCTTCCAAAATCAGTTCTTGGTGAGCACAAAGGTGATTCAAAATGGTGGTATTCTTGGGTACCAGTAGTAGCACCGATTGCAGCAGCAATTGCGGCAGTAGCTATCTTCAAATTCCTTTACCTATAAGAAATTGAAACCGGGGAAATCCTCGGTTTTTTAGATGCAATTTTACGAAAAATCGGTAAATTTGAGCATAATATCTTGTAAAAAATTCTAAAATCCTATAAAATAAAAAGTGATGGAGGAATTTATGAATGTAAATCAAATTGTACGGATTATTCCTACTTTAAAAGTTAATAATAGAAAATTAAATGAAACATTTTATATTGAAACCCTTGGCATGAAGGCCTTGTTAGAGGAGTCAGCCTTTCTATCACTAGGGGATCAAACAGGTCTTGAAAGGCTAGTTTTAGAAGAAGCTCCCAGCATGCGTACCCGTAAGGTAGAGGGAAGAAAGAAGCTAGCTAGATTGATTATCAAGGTGGAAAATCCCTTGGAAATTGAAGGACTCTTATCTAAAACGGATTCGATTCATCAATTATATAAAGGTCAAAATGGCTACGCTTTTGAAATTTTTTCACCAGAAAATGATTTGATTTTGATTCATGCAGAAGATGACAGAGCGAGTCTAGTAGAAGTAGAAGAAAAACCTGAATTTCAAACAGATTTGGCATCAATTTCTTTAAGTAAATTTGAGATTTCTATGGAATTACATCTCCCAATTGATGTCGATAGTTACTTGGAACTATCTGAAGTTAGGGAATCACTTGATTTTATCCCAGCTCAGGGGCAGGATTTGACTGTAGACAATACGGTTACTTGGGACTTATCTATGCTCAAGTTCTTGGTAAATGAACTAGATATAGCAAGTCTTCGTAAGAAGTTTGAGTCTACAGAATATTTTATTCCTAAGTCTGAAAAATTCTTCCTTGGTAAAGATAGAAATAATGTTGAATTGTGGTTTGAAAAAGTATGAAGTGGACCAAGATTATTAAAAAAATAGAAGAACAAATCGAGGCAGGGATTTATCCTGGAGCCTCTTTTGCGTATTTTAAGGACCATCAATGGACGGAGTTCTATTTAGGCCAGAGTGACCCAGAACATGGCTTGCAGACTGAGGCAGGACTAGTTTATGATCTAGCTAGTGTCAGCAAGGTTGTTGGGGTTGGTACCGTTTTTACCTTCTTGTGGGAAAAAGGTCAATTAGATATTGACAGACCGGTAACAGATTTTTTAGCTGAGAGTGATTATCCAGACATCACTATTCGCCAGCTCTTGACTCACGCAACAGATCTTGATCCTTTTATTCCCAATCGTGATCTTTTAACAGCACCTGAATTAAAGGAAGCGATGTTTCATCTTAAGAGACGAAGTCAGCCAGCCTTTCTTTATTCGGATGTCCATTTTTTGCTGTTAGGTTTTATTTTGGAAAGAACCTTTAATCAAGACTTGGATGTGATTTTACAAGAACAAGTCTGGAATCTTTGGGGAATGGAGGAAACCAAGTTTGGCCCTGTTGAGCTTGCTGTTCCAACAGTCAGAGGTGTAGAGGCAGGTATCGTGCATGATCCCAAGGCTCGTCTCTTGGGCAGACATGCTGGTAGTGCTGGTTTGTTTTCGACTGTGAAGGATTTACAAATCTTTTTAGAACACTATTTAAAGGACGATTTTTCAAGAGATTTGAGTCAAAATTTTTCTCCTTTGGATGACAAGGAACGTTCTTTAGCATGGAATTTGGAAGGAGATTGGCTAGACCATACGGGCTATACAGGTACCTTTATCATGTTGAATCGTCAGAAGCAAGAAGCGGCTATTTTCCTATCGAATCGTACCTATGAAAAGGATGAGAGGGCTCAATGGATTGTAGACCGCAATCAAGTGATGGACTTGATTCGCAAAGAAGAGTAAGGAGAGACATGTCAAACATTTTAAAAGGGATTCTATTAACAGTTGTGGCTGGGATTGCTTGGGGCTTGTCAGGAACGAGTGGCCAATACTTGATGGCACACGGAATTTCGGCTTTGGTCTTGACCAATTTGCGTCTTTTAGTCGCTGGTGGGATTCTCATGTTCTTGGCTTATGCTACTGCAAAGGATAAAATGCTAGTCTTTTTAAAGGATAGAAAAAGTTTGCTGTCTCTTCTCATTTTTGCTCTAATTGGTCTCTTCCTCAATCAATTTGCCTATCTAACTGCTATTCAGGAGACCAATGCAGGAACCGCGTAAGAAGTGGGGGAGTAGTTTGGTCATTGGTGTGGGAATGGTCATAGCAGGTTTGGTCGCCCTTCCTTTTACAGGGGTTCTACAGACTGCTATCCCAACTAGTCTTGATTTTCTCCTTGCATTTGCAGGCATTATCCTTATTGGGACTGTCTTTGCCTATACAGCCTTCTTAAAAGGAGCCAGTCTGATTGGACCGGTCAAGTCAAGCTTGTTGGCTTCTATTGAGCCAATTTCGGCGGTTTTCTTTGCCTTCCTAATTATGAATGAACAATTTTATCCTATTGATTTTCTTGGTATGGCAATGATATTGTTTGCTGTAACTCTGATTTCGTTGAAAGATTTAGTCTTAGAAAAATAAAAAGACTCTTTGTCGTCCGTGACAGAGAGTTTTTGCGTGGTAATCTAATTATTTTCAAGATAAAATTCAAAGCGTTCGCCTACATACTGACTTTTTACGTATTCAAATGCAGTACCATCTTCTAGGTAGGAAACCTGGGTCAAACCAAGAATAGCATGGCCTTTTTCAACTTCCAAATAGTGGGCAATTTTTTCCTTAGCAAGACGAGCATAGATGGTCTGCTGTGATTTGCCAATACGGTAGCCGTGTTTTTGCAGGGTTTGGAAGAAATGACTGGTGATTTCTTCTTTTTTAAAGTCCTTAATGAATTTTTCAGGAATAGAAGCAACCTCATAAACCAGAGGAACTTTGTCGGCATAGCGAACCCGCTCCATTCGGATAATATTCTCCGTTGGAGAAATTCCTAGCTTTGCAACTTCCTGCTCATTGGGAATGGTTTTTCTGTAGGAAATGAGTTGGCTAGAGGGGACTTTACCTTGGGACTTAACAATTTCAGTAAAACTGGTTGTCCCTCGCATCTTTTCTTGTACCCGAGTACTGGAAACAAAGGTGCCACTTCCAACTCTGCGCTCCAGAACGCCTTCTTCGACCAAGAGGGAAATTGCTTGGCGGAGGGTCATACGACTGACCTCGAACTGCTCTGCTAAATCTCGTTCACTAGGGAGTCTCTCCCCAATAGCCCAACGGTGCTCGTCAATATCCTTTTTTATCTGATCATGGATTTTCATATAAGCTGGTAGCATATTTTCACTTCATTTCTATCTTTTCTCTATTGTACCCCAATAAACTAGAAAAAGTCAATCTTCGCCTTGTTTAGTTGGTAATTCGCCCTTATTTGTGATAGAATATTGAAAAAAGATATTTCTTTTGAGAAAGGAAAAAGATGAGCAACATTTCAACTGATTTGCAAGATGTAGAAAAAATCATCGTATTGGACTATGGTAGTCAATACAACCAGCTGATTTCCCGCCGTATCCGTGAGATTGGTGTTTTTTCAGAGCTAAAGAGTCATAAAATTTCAGCTGCTGAAGTTCGTGAAATCAACCCTGTAGGAATCATCCTTTCAGGTGGTCCAAACTCTGTATATGAAGATGGTTCATTCGATATTGACCCAGAAATCTTCGAACTCGGAATTCCTATTTTGGGAATTTGTTACGGTATGCAGTTATTGACCCATAAACTTGGAGGAAAAGTTGTTCCTGCAGGTGACGCTGGAAATCGTGAATATGGTCAATCAACCCTAACTCACACACCATCAGCTCTTTTTGAATCAACACCTGATGAGCAGACTGTTTTGATGAGCCATGGTGATGCAGTTACTGAGATTCCTGCCGACTTTGTTCGTACAGGTACATCAGCTGATTGCCCATACGCAGCCATCGAAAACCCAGATAAACACATTTACGGTATCCAATTCCACCCAGAAGTTCGTCATTCTGTATACGGAAATGATATCCTTCGTAACTTTGCTCTTAACATTTGTAAGGCTAAAGGCGATTGGTCAATGGATAACTTCATTGATATGCAGATTCAAAAAATTCGTGAAACTGTTGGTGATAAACGTGTCCTTCTTGGCCTTTCAGGTGGGGTTGACTCATCTGTCGTTGGGGTTCTTCTCCAAAAAGCGATTGGCGATCAATTGATCTGTATTTTCGTAGACCACGGTCTTCTTCGTAAAGGAGAAGCGGACCAAGTTATGGACATGCTTGGTGGTAAGTTTGGTTTGAATATCGTCAAAGCAGACGCTGCTAAACGTTTCCTTGATAAACTTGCTGGCGTTTCTGACCCAGAACAAAAACGTAAAATTATCGGTAATGAGTTTGTCTATGTATTCGATGACGAAGCAAGCAAGCTCAAAGATGTGAAATTCCTTGCTCAAGGTACTTTATATACAGATGTTATCGAGTCTGGTACGGATACAGCTCAAACTATCAAGTCACACCACAACGTGGGTGGTCTTCCAGAAGACATGCAGTTTGAATTGATCGAACCACTCAACACTCTCTATAAAGACGAAGTTCGTGCCCTCGGTACAGAGCTTGGTATGCCAGACCATATCGTATGGCGCCAACCATTCCCAGGACCAGGACTTGCTATCCGTGTTATGGGTGAAATCACTGAAGAAAAGCTAGAAACAGTTCGTGAATCAGACGCTATTCTTCGTGAGGAAATCGCTAAAGCTGGCCTTGACCGCGATATCTGGCAATACTTCACAGTTAACACAGGCGTTCGTTCAGTTGGTGTTATGGGTGACGGTCGTACTTACGACTATACGATTGCAATCCGTGCTATTACCTCTATCGATGGTATGACTGCTGACTTTGCAAAGATTCCTTGGGAAGTTCTTCAAAAGATTTCTGTACGTATCGTAAACGAAGTAGACCATGTTAACCGCATCGTCTACGATATTACAAGTAAACCACCTGCAACAGTTGAGTGGGAATAGTCATCTAAGGACTAATTTATGTAGTTTAACGAGCCAGTATCTTTGAATACTGGTTTTTTACTTTATCTAGATTTTTGATTACTTGTTAAAACTGGGTGAATTTTCGATAGTTTATCAGCCATTATGAAAATCAAAGATCAAGCTAGGAAGGCAGCAGAAGGTTGCTCAAAGCACTACTTTAAGGTTGTAGATAAGACTGACGAATATATAATCCAAGGTGAAGCTGACCTGGTTTGAAGAGATTTTTGAAGAGTATTAAAAGATTAGAATTGTCAAAACAATCTGTCTAGGCTTGATTTTATGGCTTATTTACTATAAAATGAGAAGGAAAAACGTCAAACTTTTATATTGCAAATAGGAGAAAACATGACAAAAACATTAAAACGTCCAGAGGTTTTATCACCTGCAGGGACTTTAGAGAAGCTAAAAGTAGCTGTTCAGTATGGGGCAGATGCTGTCTTTATCGGTGGTCAGGCCTATGGTCTTCGTAGCCGTGCAGGTAACTTTACTTTCGAACAGATGGAAGAAGGTGTCCAGTTTGCGGCCAAGTACGGTGCCAAAGTCTATGTAGCTGCCAATATGGTTATGCACGAAGGAAATGAAGCTGGTGCTGGTGAGTGGTTCCGTAAACTACGTGATATCGGAATCGCTGCAGTTATCGTATCTGACCCAGCCTTGATCATGATTGCAGCGACTGAAGCACCAGGTCTTGAAATCCACCTCTCTACCCAAGCAAGTGCAACTAACTATGAAACTCTTGAGTTCTGGAAAGAACTGGGCTTGACTCGTGTCGTTTTGGCGCGTGAGGTTTCAATGGAAGAATTGGCAGAAATTCGCAAACGTACAGACGTTGAGATTGAAGCCTTTGTTCATGGAGCTATGTGTATTTCCTACTCAGGTCGCTGTACGCTTTCAAATCACATGAGTATGCGTGATGCTAACCGTGGTGGTTGCTCTCAGTCTTGCCGTTGGAAGTACGACCTTTACGATATGCCATTTGGGAAGGAACGTAAGAGTCTTAAAGGTGAAATTCCTGAAGAATTTTCAATGTCAGCCGTTGATATGTCTATGATTGACCATATCCCAGATATGATTGAAAACGGTGTGGACAGTCTGAAGATCGAAGGACGCATGAAGTCTATTCACTATGTTTCAACAGTAACTAACTGTTATAAGGCGGCTGTTGATGCTTATCTAGAGAGTCCAGAGAAGTTTGAAGCTATCAAGCAAGACTTGATTGATGAGATGTGGAAGGTTGCCCAACGTGAATTAGCAACAGGTTTCTACTACGGTACACCATCTGAAAATGAGCAGTTATTTGGTGCTCGTCGTAAAATTCCTGAGTACAAGTTTGTTGCTGAAGTGGTTTCTTATGATGATGCGACACAAACAGCAACTATTCGTCAACGGAACGTTATTAACGAAGGAGACCAAGTTGAGTTTTATGGCCCAGGTTTCCGTCATTTTGAAACGTATATCGAAAATTTACATGATGCCAAAGGCAATAAAATAGACCGCGCTCCAAATCCAATGGAACTCTTGACAATCAAAGTCCCACAACCTGTTCAAGTTGGAGACATGGTTCGAGCTCTTAAAGAAGGTCTCATCAATCTTTATAAGGAAGATGGCACCAGCGTCACAGTGCGTGCTTAATAAACATGTAGGAGACGAAAGCTTTCTAGTTGCTTTCCCTTTAATCCTACTTACTAAAGAACCTTAGGTTAAAGAAAATATATTAATTTCCATCCGAGATTTCATCTCGGATTTTTCATTATTTTTCAGAAAGACCTAGATAATAGACGGATTTATTACAAGTTTTTTCCAAAGTTTTCTATATAATAAGCTAAAAAATAGTAAAATTGTAAATAATTTTCATTAAACGCTTTCAACGTAAGTAAAAAGTTGACAAATCCAATTTTTAGGACTAAACTAAGTAAGTAAATTTTAATTAAAAGGAGAATTCGTCATGAATTTAACATTTTTCGGTCTATGTCTTGCCTGTATGGGTGTATCTCTTGGTGAAGGTATGTTGATGAACGGTTTGTTGAAATCAGTTGCTCGCCAACCAGATATCATCTCAGAACTACGTAGTTTGATGATCCTAGGGGTTGCCTTTATTGAAGGTACTTTCTTCGTTACTCTTGTCTTTTCATTTATCATCAAATAAAAGAAGTATAAATTGAAAAAAGGGAGGATTTTAGATGGAAGAAAGTATTAATCCAACCATCAATATTGGTCCTGTTACCTTTAATTTAACCATAGTAGTTTTGACTTTGTTGACTGTAGCACTTATTTTTGGCTTTATTTATTGGGCAACTCGAAATATGACTTTGAGACCCACAGGAAAACAAAATGTATTAGAGTATTTATTTGATTTTGTTGTTGGATTTACAAAATCAAACCTTGGTCCAATGATAAAGGATTATTCTCTCTTTTATTTCTGTTTATTCCTATTTATGGCCATTGCAAATAATATTGGCTTAATGGCTAGAATTCAGACTACAGATGGTTTAAATCTTTGGACCTCACCAACAGCAAATTTGTCATTTGACTTGGTCTTGTCTTTTACAATTATCTTAATGACTCACGTAGAAGGAATTCGTCGTCGTGGAATCAAAAAGTATTTAAAAGCATTTGTAACACCAGGTTTTATGACACCAATGAATCTCTTGGAAGAAGTTACCAATCTCCTTTCACTTGCATTGCGGGTCTTTGGTAATATCTTTGCAGGGGAAGTGATGGCAAGTATGTTAGTCCTACTTTCTCATCAGGCCTTCTATTGGTATCCTATTGCTTTTGGAACAAATCTAATCTGGACTGCATTTTCTGTTTTTATTTCTTGTGTACAAGCATATGTATTTACATTGTTATCTTCAATGTACCTAGGAAATAAAATTAATGATGAAGAATAGAAAGGAGTAGTTTATGAATGTAACAGTAGGTGAATTACTTGGTGATTTTATACTAATCGCTGGTTCCTTTATTCTCTTGCTAGTCTTGGTTAAGAAATATGCTTGGTCAAATTTGGCTAGCATTTTCGAACAAAGAGCAGAAAAAATTGCAGCAGATATTGACGGAGCTGAACAAGCACGTCAAAAAGCAGAAGTATTGGCTCAAAAACGCGAAGATGAATTGGCTGGTAGCCGTAAAGAAGCTAAGACAATCATCGAGAATGCGAAAGAAACAGCTGAGAAAAGTAAAGCTAGTATTTTAGCAGATGCTAAGCTAGAAGCAGGACGCTTGAAAGAAAAAGCGAACCAAGAAATTGCTCAAAATAAAGCTGAAGCTTTACAAAGCGTTAAGGGTGAGGTAGCAGATTTGACAATCAGCTTGGCTGGTAAAATCATCTCACAAAACCTTGACGGTCATGCCCATAAAGAACTTATTGATCAGTATATCGATCAGTTAGGAGAAGCTTAATGGACAAGAAAACAGTAAAGGTAATTGAAAAATACAGCATGCCTTTTGTCCAATTGGTTATAGAAAAAGGAGAAGAAGACCGTATCTTTTCAGACTTAGCTCAAATCAAGCAAGTTGCTGAAGAAACAGCCTTACCTTCTTTTTTAAAAAAAGTGGCAGTAGACGAGTCTGACAAGGAAAAAACAATTACTTTCTTCCAAGATTCAGTGTCACCTTTATTGCAAAACTTTATCCAGGTTCTTATCTACAATCACAGAGCAAATCTTTTTTATGATATTCTTGTAGATTGCTTGAACCGACTTGAAAAAGAAACAAATCGATTTGAAGTGACGATTACTTCAGCTCATCCTTTAACTGATGAACAGAAGAGTCGCTTGCTCCCTTTGATTGAGAAAAAAATGTCTCTTAAAGTAAGGAGTGTAAAAGAACAAATCGATGAAAGTCTTATTGGTGGTTTTGTCATTTTTGCCAATCACAAGACAATTGATGTGAGTATTAAACAACAACTTAAAGTTGTTAAAGAAAATTTGAAATAGAAAGTGGTGTTCTTTTGGCAATTAACGCACAAGAAATCAGCGCTTTAATTAAGCAACAAATTGAAAATTTCAAACCCAATTTTGATGTGACTGAAACTGGTGTTGTAACCTATATCGGGGACGGTATCGCGCGTGCTCACGGCCTTGAAAATGCCATGAGTGGAGAGTTGTTGATTTTTGAAAACGGCTCTTATGGTATGGCTCAAAACTTGGAGTCAACAGACGTTGGTATTATCATCCTAGGTGACTTTACAGATATCCGTGAAGGCGATACAATCCGCCGTACAGGGAAAATCATGGAAGTCCCAGTAGGTGAAAGTCTGATTGGTCGTGTTGTGGATCCGCTTGGTCGTCCAGTTGACGGTCTTGGAGAAATCTACACTGATAAAACTCGTCCAGTAGAAGCACCAGCTCCTGGTGTTATGCAACGTAAGTCTGTATCAGAACCATTGCAAACTGGTTTGAAAGCTATTGACGCCCTTGTACCGATTGGTCGTGGTCAACGTGAGTTGATTATCGGTGACCGTCAGACAGGGAAAACAACCATTGCGATTGATACAATCTTGAACCAAAAAGGTCAAGATATGATCTGTATCTACGTAGCGATTGGACAAAAAGAATCAACAGTTCGTACGCAAGTAGAAACACTACGTCAGTACGGTGCCTTGGACTACACAATCGTTGTGACAGCCTCTGCTTCACAACCATCTCCATTGCTTTTCCTAGCTCCTTATGCTGGGGTTGCCATGGCGGAAGAATTTATGTACCAAGGTAAGCATGTTTTGATCGTTTATGATGATTTATCAAAACAAGCGGTAGCTTATCGTGAACTGTCACTCTTGCTTCGTCGTCCTCCAGGTCGTGAAGCTTTCCCAGGGGATGTTTTCTACCTTCACAGCCGTTTGCTTGAGCGCTCAGCTAAAGTTTCTGATGAACTTGGTGGTGGATCAATTACTGCCCTACCATTTATCGAGACACAAGCAGGAGATATCTCTGCCTATATCGCAACCAACGTGATTTCAATCACTGATGGACAAATCTTCCTTGGTGATGGTCTCTTCAATGCGGGTATTCGTCCAGCCATCGATGCGGGTTCATCTGTATCTCGTGTAGGTGGTTCTGCACAAATCAAAGCCATGAAAAAGGTTGCTGGTACACTTCGTATCGACCTTGCTTCATACCGTGAGTTGGAAGCCTTCACTAAGTTTGGTTCTGACTTGGATGCGGCAACACAGGCTAAGTTGAACCGTGGACGTCGTACAGTTGAAGTCTTGAAACAACCTGTTCACAAACCATTACCTGTTGAGAAACAAGTAACCATTCTCTATGCTTTGACACATGGTTTCTTGGATACTGTTCCAGTAGATGATATTGTTCGTTTCGAGGAAGAGTTCCATGCCTTCTTTGATGCTCAACATCCAGAGATTTTGGAAACCATTCGTGATACAAAAGACTTGCCAGAAGAAGCAGTCTTGGATGCTGCGATTACAGAGTTTCTCAATCAAACCAGCTTCCAATAAGAATAGAGGTGTCAGATGGCAGTATCTCTAAATGATATTAAAACAAAAATCGCCTCAACAAAAAATACGAGTCAAATCACTAATGCCATGCAGATGGTATCAGCTGCTAAGCTAGGGCGTTCTGAAGAAGCTGCTCGCAACTTCCAAGTTTATGCTCAGAAAGTTCGTAAACTTTTGACGGATATTCTTCATGGGAATGGAGCTGGCAGTTCAACCAATCCGATGTTGATTAGTCGTCCAGTTAAGAAGACAGGCTATATCGTCATTACTTCAGACCGAGGTTTGGTTGGAGGTTATAATTCTTCTATTCTGAAAGCCGTTATGGAGCTGAAAGAAGAATACCATCCAGACGGTAAAGGTTTTGAAATGATCTGTATTGGTGGAATGGGAGCTGATTTCTTTAAAGCTCGTGGTATTCAACCACTTTATGAACTACGTGGCTTGGCAGATCAACCAAGCTTTGATGAAGTTCGTAAGATTATTTCAAAAACTGTTGAAATGTACCAAAATGAACTTTTTGATGAACTCTATGTCTGCTATAACCACCATGTCAATACGCTAACCAGTCAAATGCGTGTGGAACAAATGCTTCCAATTGTTGACTTGGATCCAAATGAAGCAGATGATAGTTACAGCTTGACCTTTGAATTGGAAACTAGCCGAGAAGAAATTTTGGAGCAGTTGTTGCCTCAGTTTGCAGAAAGTATGATTTATGGTGCTATTATCGATGCTAAGACAGCTGAAAATGCTGCGGGTATGACCGCCATGCAAACAGCGACAGATAATGCTAAGAAAGTCATTAATGATTTGACAATTCAGTATAACCGTGCCAGACAGGCGGCGATTACACAAGAAATTACAGAAATCGTAGCAGGAGCTAGTGCCTTAGAATAGGCTCTAGTCCAGCTCGTATGAAAATGAACTTAGGACCTAGTTAAACTAGGAACCGACAGTATCTTATATAGAATAGGAGAAGGAGATGAGTTCAGGTAAAATTGCTCAGGTTATCGGTCCCGTTGTAGACGTCTTGTTTGCAGCAGGGGAAAAACTTCCTGAGATTAACAATGCACTTGTCGTCTACAAAAATGACGAAAGAAAAACAAAAATCGTCCTTGAAGTAGCCTTGGAGTTGGGAGATGGTATGGTCCGTACTATCGCCATGGAATCAACAGATGGTTTGACTCGTGGAATGGAAGTATTGGACACAGGTCGTCCAATCTCTGTACCAGTAGGTAAAGAAACTTTGGGACGTGTCTTCAATGTTTTGGGAGATACCATTGACTTGGAAGCTCCTTTTACAGAAGATGCAGAGCGTCAGCCAATTCATAAAAAAGCTCCAACTTTTGATGAATTGTCTACCTCTTCTGAAATCCTTGAAACAGGGATTAAGGTTATCGACCTTCTTGCCCCTTACCTTAAAGGTGGAAAGGTTGGACTTTTCGGTGGTGCCGGAGTTGGTAAAACCGTCTTAATCCAAGAATTGATTCACAACATTGCCCAAGAACACGGTGGTATTTCAGTATTTACCGGTGTTGGGGAACGTACTCGTGAGGGTAATGACCTTTACTGGGAAATGAAAGAATCAGGTGTTATCGAGAAAACAGCCATGGTATTTGGTCAGATGAATGAGCCGCCAGGAGCACGTATGCGTGTTGCCCTTACTGGTTTGACAATCGCCGAATACTTCCGTGATGTAGAAGGACAAGACGTGCTTCTCTTTATCGATAATATCTTCCGTTTCACTCAGGCTGGTTCTGAAGTATCTGCCCTTTTGGGTCGTATGCCATCAGCCGTTGGTTACCAACCAACACTTGCTACGGAAATGGGTCAATTGCAAGAGCGTATCACATCAACCAAGAAGGGTTCTGTAACCTCTATCCAGGCTATCTATGTGCCAGCGGATGACTATACTGACCCAGCGCCAGCAACAGCCTTCGCTCACTTGGACTCAACAACTAACTTGGAACGTAAGTTGGTACAATTGGGTATCTACCCAGCCGTTGACCCACTTGCTTCAAGCTCACGTGCCTTGGCACCTGAAATCGTTGGAGAAGAGCACTATGCAGTTGCTGCTGAAGTAAAACGCGTTCTTCAACGTTACCATGAATTGCAAGATATCATTGCTATCCTTGGTATGGATGAGCTTTCTGATGAAGAAAAGACCTTGGTTGCTCGTGCCCGTCGTATCCAGTTCTTCTTGTCACAAAACTTCAACGTTGCGGAACAATTCACTGGTCAGCCAGGTTCTTATGTTCCAGTTGCTGAAACTGTTCGTGGCTTTAAGGAAATCCTTGATGGTAAACACGACCACTTGCCAGAAGATGCCTTCCGTGGTGTAGGTTCTATCGAAGATGTGATTGCAAAAGCTGAAAAAATGGGATTTTAAGAGGTGATCTATGGCTCAGTTAACTGTCCAGATCGTGACACCAGATGGTCTCGTCTATGATCACCATGCCAGCTTTGTATCAGTTCGAACTCTGGATGGTGAGATGGGAATCTTGCCACGACATGAAAATATGATTGCAGTTTTAGCAGTTGATGAGGTTAAGGTTAAACGTGTAGATGATGAAAATCACGTGAACTGGATTGCAGTGAACGGAGGTGTTATCGAAGTTGCCAATGGCGTTATCACAATTGTTGCTGACTCTGCAGAACGTGCTCGTGATATCGACGTTAGTCGTGCAGAACGTGCCAAACTTCGAGCAGAGCGTGAAATTGAAGAAGCACAAGACAAACACTTGATTGACCAAGAACGTCGTGCGAAGATTGCACTGCAACGTGCCATTAACCGTATTAATGTCGGAAATAGACTATAAGAAAAAAATGAACTTGAGTTACCAAGTTCATTTTTTATGTTTTCTTAAGGGGCAAAACTGATGCAGACTGCTTCTGGGACATGGAAGTCATTAGAAAGTTCTGCTAGACGTCCAGTTTCAGAGTTGCGTTTAAAGACGGTTGCATTGTTAGAGTCCTGATGGACAGCAATAAGGAATTCTTGATCTGGTGTCAAATCAAAATCACGTGGAGTCTGACCATGTGTCGGAACAATTTCTAACAACTCTAAGCTTCCATCCGCAAGAATTGTATATACTGCGATAGAATCATGACCACGATTAGAGGCGTAGAGGTATTTACCATCTTTAGAAAGACGAATAGCAGCAGTACCATTAAAGCCTTCATAACCGTCTGGTAGAGTTGAAATGACTTGCATGCGTTCAAATTCGCCAACACCATCGTAGATTAGAACTTCGATAGTGCTATTGAGTTCACAAATGAGATAAGCGATTTTATAATGGTTATGGAAAATAATATGGCGTGAGCCTGCTCCTGGCTGGCTATGATAGGTATAGAGCTTAGATAATTTTCCTTCTGAATCAAGATCATAAGTAATTACTTGGTCAGTACCCAAGTCGCAGGTCACTAGATAGTGGTCAGGTGTTAAATCTGTATAGTGAACATGTGGAGAAGCTTGATTTTCATGTGGACCTTGCCCACTGTGTTGATCCACATCTCTAAGTAGAAGACTGCCATTTTCCTGACGTTTATAAACAAGGACCTGTCCCTTGTGGTAGTTTGCTGCGTAAACCAAATCACGCTCTTCATCAACGGCAACATAACAGTGGGGGGCTCCCTCTTCAACGACATGATTTAGTAAAGTCCCGTCAGTTTGATAGGCTGCAATTCCACCCTTATCGTCTTGACTACCAACAGTGTATAAATGTTGATGCTGGTCAAAGGCAAGGTAGGTTGGACTTGGCTCAGTAGCAAAAAGTTCTAGATTTGAAAGCTGACCAGTTTCTGTATCAAAGTCTGCCATGTAAATCCCTTGGGAAGTACGACGTGTATAAGTTCCAAAATAAACAGTTTCTTTCATTACTATACCTCTGTGTAAAGATAAGACTATTATATCACAAAAACAAGCCAATTAAAGACATCCAATTAGATGTAAGCACTTTAAAAAAATAATTGATTGTTTTTTTAAAAAATATAATAGCATTGAGATTGTTTTCCTTACTTTTCTTCTTAAAAGTGCTATAATGAATTCATAAAATGTTTAAAGGAGTCCTTACTATGAAAAAACGAGTTTTTTTAGCGACTGGAATTGCAGTTTTGTCTACTGCCGTTCTAGCAGCGTGTTCATCTGGTAATGGTAATAAGGATGCTACTAAGCCAGTGACTTATGCTTATGTGTTTACATCAGATCCTGTTACTTTGGATTATACAGTTTCTGGGAATGTCAGCACTAAACAGATTACAGGTAATGTTATTGACGGATTACTAGAAAATGATCAATATGGAAATTTAGTTCCATCAGTTGCAGAAGATTGGACTGTTTCCAAAGATGGTTTAACCTATACCTATAAAATCCGTCAGGGAGTCAAATGGTATACCAATGAGGGGGAAGAGTATGGTGAAGTCAAGGCTCAGGACTTTGTAACTGGTCTGAAACATGCAGCAGATAAGAAATCACAGGCTCTTTATCTCGTACAGGATTCTATCAAAGGATTGGATGACTATGTAAATGGGAAAACAACAGATTTTTCTAGTGTTGGGGTAAAAGCAACTGACGATTATACTGTAGTCTATACTTTGAATCATCCAGAATCTTTCTGGAATTCAAAAACAACAATGGGAGTCCTTGCACCAGTTAATGAAGACTTTTTAGCTTCTAAAGGAGATGACTTTGGTAAACCAACGGATGTAACGAGCATTCTCTACAATGGGCCTTATCTCCTCAAAGGTCTTACATCTAAGTCTTCTATCGAAATGACCAAAAATCAAAACTACTGGGATAAACAAAATGTCTTTATTGATGATATCAAGTTATCCTTCTTTGATGGTCAAGATGCAGACTCTCTAGGACGCGGTTTTGATGAGGGACACTATCCAGCTGCACCTCTCTTTAAAAACTCTGCCAACTATGAACGTCTAAAAGAAAAGTACAAGGATAATATTGTATACAGTCAACAAAGAGGTGGCGTATTCTATATGTCTACTAATATCGACCGTGTAAATTACAATCACACTGCTAAAACAAGTGATGCAGAAAAAACTTCTACTAAGAAAGCCTTGTTAAACAAAGATTTCCGTCAAGCCTTGGCTTTTGCGGTAGATCGTAAAGCAGGGATCTCTCAAGTATTTGGTGATGAAGTAGGACCTCGTAAGTTACGGACAAGTTTCACTCCTCCAACATTTGTTCAAGTAGGAGATCAAACATTTGGTCAAGTTACTAAGACAGAATTGGATAAATTGGATAATGTCTGGAAAGATGTCAGTCTTGATGATGCCCAAGATTCACTACATAGTGTAGATAAAGCCAAAGCTAAGTTTGAAGCTGCTAAGAAAACCCTTCAAGCTGAAGGAGTACAGTTCCCAATTCATTTAGATTTGCCAATTTCTTCATCAAATCCAGATTTTATTCGTCAGGTTCAGTCTTATAAACAATCCATTGAGGAAGCCTTAGGCTCTGACAATGTAGTTGTTGATATTCAACAAGTTTCTGATGACGAATTGGGAAGTATGACTACTCTAGCTACTTCCAATGCAAATACTGACTGGGATATTAATGCAGTCAGTGGTTGGACTCCAGACTTTGCTGATCCATCGACTTATCTAGATGTATTTGATCCAACTTCAGGTCCAAGTCTCCTAAGTGCTCTTGGTGTGGCACCAGGAACAGACAATCCAGTTATTAAAACAGTTGGATTGGATAAATACAAAGAACTGATTGATGATGCAAATAGTGAGAAAACAGACCTTCAAAAACGTTATTCCAAATATTCTAAGGCTCAAGCTTGGTTGTCAGATAGTGCACTTGTTATTCCAGTATACTCTGATGGTGCTCAAATGCTAGTGACGAAAATGGTTCCTGGCAGTGGTGCCGGTGGCTGGGTAGGTGACAAGACTAGTGAAAATAGCTACAAGTATCTGAAAATCCAAGATAAGATTGTCACTACTAAAGAAATGGATGAGTTCCGCAAGAAATTTGCTGATGAAAAAGCCAAATCCAATGCTGATTATCAGAAGAACTTAGACCGTCATATTCAAGACTAATCGAATCTCCTCTTTTGAGGAGATTTTTTATGTTGCTGTCTCCATGTAAGCACTTTAAAAAAGAGTTATTTTGATTTAAAAATGGTATAATGAGAGAACAATAGAAAGGAAGTATTTATGGAGCAAAAAGAGAAACATTTTAGCCTATCTTGGTTTTTCAAGTGGTTTTTGGATAACAAGGCCATTACGGTATTTTTGGTAACCTTATTATTGGGACTCAATCTGTTTATTTTAAGCAAGATTAGTTTCTTATTTTCACCTGTTTTAGACTTTTTGGCAGTCGTGATGTTGCCAGTCATTCTATCTGGTTTACTATACTATTTATTGAATCCTATTGTTGATTGGATGGAGAAACACAAAATCAATCGTGTTATAGCGATTAGTATTGTCTTTGTCATCATTGCTCTCTTTATCATTTGGGGCTTGGCAGTCGCTATTCCAAATCTGCAACGTCAAGTTTTAACATTTGCAAGAAATGTACCAATCTACCTCGAAGATGCTGATCGAGTTATTGATGATTTGGTAACTAAGCGTTTACCAGATGATTTCAGACCTCAGTTAGAGCAAGTTTTGACAAACTTCTCAAGTCAGGCTACAGTTTGGGCAAGTAAAGTTTCTTCTCAGGCAGTCAACTGGGTGAGCGCCTTTATTAGCGGGGCTTCTCAAGTGATTGTTGCCTTGATTATTGTTCCTTTCATGCTCTTTTATCTCTTACGTGATGGGAAAGGCCTGCGTCACTATTTGACCCAATTCATGCCAACGAAATTGAAAGAACCTGTTGGACAAGTTTTATCAGATGTGAATCAGCAGTTGTCCAACTATGTTCGAGGGCAAGTGACAGTGGCTATTATTGTTGCGGTAATGTTTATGATCTTCTTCAAGATCATTGGTCTACGCTATGCGGTTACGCTGGGTGTTACTGCTGGTATTCTAAACCTGGTTCCTTATCTTGGTAGCTTCTTAGCCATGCTCCCTGCTCTAGTATTGGGTTTGATTGCTGGTCCAGTCATGCTTTTGAAAGTAGTGATTGTCTTTATCGTAGAACAAACTATTGAAGGCCGTTTTGTCTCTCCATTGATTTTGGGAAGTCAATTAAATATCCATCCCATTAATGTTCTCTTTGTCTTGTTAACTTCAGGATCCATGTTTGGTATCTGGGGAGTCTTGCTCGGTATTCCGGTTTATGCCTCTGCAAAGGTTGTCATTTCAGCGATTTTTGAATGGTATAAGATAGTTAGTGGCCTATATGAACTAGAGGGAGAGGAAGCTAAGAGTGAACAATAGTCAACAGATGTTACAGGCTTTGGAAGAGCAAGATTTAGTTAAGGCAGAGCACTATTTCGTTAAAGCTTTAGAAAATGATCCAAATGACCTTCTGTATGAGTTAGCTACTTATCTTGAAGGGATTGGTTTTTATCCTCAGGCCAAGGAAATTTACCTGAAAATCGTAGAGGACTTTCCAGAGGTTC
The DNA here is from genome assembly GCF_023109235.1 of Streptococcus mitis. GTDB lineage: Bacteria > Bacillota > Bacilli > Lactobacillales > Streptococcaceae > Streptococcus > Streptococcus mitis_DA. The sequence continues at coordinate 236,987 of NZ_JALDUC010000002.1, read as the reverse complement.
ATCTTAATCTAGCATCTATTGCTAGCGAGGATGGTCAAATCGAAGAAGCCTTTGCCTATCTAGAGGAAATCCAAGCTGACAGTGACTGGTATGTTTCTGCTTTGGCTCTGAAGGCAGACCTATACCAGTTGGAAGGTTTGACAGATGTGGCGCGTGAGAAATTATTGGAGGCCTTGACTTACTCAGAAAATCCTCTCTTGATATTGGGTTTGGCAGAGTTGGATAGTGAGTTGGAAAATTACCAAGAAGCTATTCAAGGCTATGCCCAGTTAGATAATCGTACTATTTATGAGCAAACAGGCATTTCTACCTATCAACGGATTGGCTTTGCCTATGCCCAGTTAGGGAAATTTGAAACAGCTACAGAGTTTTTAGAAAAAGCCCTGGAGTTAGAATACGATGACCTAACAGCTTTTGAGTTAGCCAGTCTTTACTTTGATCAAGAAGAATACCAAAAAGCTGTCCTCTACTTTAAGCAGCTTGATACCATTTCACCTGACTTTGAAGGCTATGAGTATGGTTATAGTCAGGCCTTGCATAAGGAACATCAGGTTCAAGAAGCCCTGCGTATTGCTAAGCAAGGTTTGGAGAAAAATCCTTTTGAAACAAGACTCTTGTTAGCAGCTTCACAATTTTCTTATGAATTGCATGATGCTAGTGGTGCAGAGAACTACCTCCTTACTGCTAAAGAAGATGCTGAGGATACAGAAGAAATTTTACTCCGTTTAGCAACTATTTATCTAGAACAGGAACGTTATGAGGACATTCTAGACTTACAAAGTGATGAGCCAGAAAATCTTTTGACCAAGTGGATGATTGCTCGTTCCTATCAAGAGATGGACGATTTGGATACTGCCTATGAGCTTTACCAAGAGTTGGCAGGAGATTTGAAAGACAATCCCGAATTTCTGGAACACTATATCTATCTCTTGCGTGAATTGGGCTACTTTGAGGAAGCAAAAGTCAATGCTCAAACTTACTTAAAACTGGTTCCAGATGATGTGCAAATGCAAGAACTGTATGAGAGATTGTAAGAATATATTTTTAAAAACTGTATCTAATCATTTTTGATAGATATAGTTTTTCTTTTTTAAAGAGAATTTTTTTACAAAAATTCTTGGTTATTTTGTTTATTTATGCTATAATAGGAACAATTATTTTTAGGAGGTGTCAGTATGTCTTATTTGTTTGAGATATTACCGAGTTTATTGAGCGGTGCAAGCATGACTTTACAGGTTTTTGTGCTGGTCTTGATTTTTTCTATTCCCTTGGGCGTTTTAATTGCCTTTGCCTTGCAAGTCCATTGGAAGCTCCTCCATCATCTTATTAACATTTATATCTGGATCATGCGGGGCACACCCTTGCTTTTGCAATTGATTTTTATCTATTATGTGCTACCAAGTATTGGGATCCGTTTATATCGCCTTCCTGCGGCTATCATTGCCTTTGTTTTGAATTATGCGGCTTACTTTGCTGAAATTTTCCGTGGAGGGATTGATACCATTCCTAAAGGTCAATATGAGGCTGCTAAGGTCTTGAAGTTCAGTCATTTTGCCACAGTGCGCTATATTATTTTGCCCCAAGTGACCAAGATCGTTCTTCCTAGTGTCTTTAATGAGGTTATGAGTTTGGTCAAGGATACTTCTCTGGTCTATGCTCTAGGAATTTCAGATCTTATCTTGGCTAGTCGCACAGCTGCAAACCGTGATGCTAGTCTGGTTCCAATGTTTTTGGCAGGAGCCATTTACTTGATTTTGATTGGTATTGTGACCATTCTTGCCAAAAAAGTTGAGAAGAAGTACAGTTACTATAGATAGGAGGCTGCCATGTTAGAATTACGAAATATCAATAAATGCTTTGGTGAAAAGCAAATTTTATCTAATTTCAGTCTAAAAATTCCTGAAAAGCAAATCCTGGCTATCGTTGGACCTTCTGGTGGAGGTAAGACAACCCTCTTACGTATGCTTGCAGGTCTGGAAACCATTGATTCAGGCCAAATCTTTTATAATGGAGAACCTTTAGAACTGGATGAACTGGAGAAGCGGAATCTACTGGGATTTGTATTTCAAGATTTTCAACTGTTCTCTCATTTATCCGTTCTAGACAATTTGACCTTATCTCCTGTAAAAACTATGGGAATAAGGCAGCAAGAAGCTGAGAAGAAGGCGCGAGGGCTTTTGGAACAATTAGGACTGGCTAGCCATGCAGAAGCCTATCCCTTCTCACTATCTGGTGGGCAAAAGCAGCGTGTGTCCTTGGCGCGTGCCATGATGATTGACCCAGAAATCATTGGCTACGATGAACCAACTTCTGCTCTGGATCCAGAATTGCGCTTGGAAGTGGAAAAATTGATCTTGCAAAATAGGGAACTTGGGATGACGCAGATTGTGGTTACCCACGATTTACAATTCGCTGAAAATATCGCAGATCAGATTCTCAAGGTTGAGCCCAAGTAGGAGGTGCCAATGACTAATAAGAAAATTGCTTTAGTATTGGTTTCTCTCCTGACTCTTTTTTTAACAGCTTGTACTCAAAAGGCTAGTGATCCAAAGCAGGATAACTGGGATAAATATCAAGAGCAGGGGACCATTACTATTGGTTTTGACAATACCTTTGTACCCATGGGTTTTGAAGAAAAGAATGGCCAATATACAGGCTTTGATATTGACTTAGCACAAGCTGTCTCTGAAAAATTAGGTTTTAAGGTTCAATTTCAACCAATCGACTGGGATATGAAGGAGACAGAACTGCAAAACGGAACCATAGATGCCATCTGGAATGGCTATTCTGCCACTGATGAACGCCGAGAGAAAGTTGCCTTTAGCATTCCATATATGGAAAATCAGCAGGTTCTGGTTACGAAGAAAAGCCAGCAAATTCGTTCAGTAGAGGATATGAAGGATAAGACCTTGGGAGCCCAAGCCGGTTCCTCTGGTTATTTAGACTTTGAAGCCCAGCCAGATTTACTGAAAAATCGTGTCAAAGACCAGAAGGCTAATCAGTACCAGAGTTTCAATGAAGCCTTGATTGATTTGAAAAATGACCGTATTGATGCCTTGTTGATTGACCGAGTGTATGCTAATTACTATCTCCAGTCTGAGGGTATATTAAATGAATACAATGTCTTTTCAGCAGGATTTGAAAGTGAATCCTTTGCAGTCGGAGTTAGGCCAGCTGATAAAAGATTATTAACAGCATTAAACCAGGCCTTAATCGAACTATACCAAGAAGGCAAGTTCCTGAAAATCAGCCAAAAATGGTTTGGAGAAGATGTAGCAACCAAAGAAGTAAAAGAAGGAAAATAAAATCAATAGCAAGCCTAGTTTTGTTTTTAAAACTGGGCTTTGTTTTTTTATAGATTTTATTTTATAAAGCTATAGCAACTTCTAAATTTTTTAGCTATTTTGGGTAGATCTTGTGCATCTAGCTTCATTCTGTAATCCCTTATCTATAGCTAAAACTCAATGAAGACGTAATAAAAAATATTAGAAAATTCCTTTTTATAATCAAATTATATAAATAATCAAATAATATAGAAAATCTCTAAAGTAATATAAATTTTATTTTTTGTAAGGGCTTACCGCGAATAGGAGCTTATGAAATTACTTTAGAGACTATACCTGAAATTGCTTGATTTGTTATTTTAAAAAGAGTATAATAAGTTATAACCTTTTAAAATGTACAAAAATATTTTAGGGGGGGCTTTTTATTTAGCTTCCTTAAGTATATTAACCGATAGTTATCGGGGAAAAGGAGTAAGAAAATGTTTAAACCCAAAGTGCGTCATGTTCGCCAATCGCAAGTGGAGAAATTCACACGTTACAGTATCCGTAAGGTTAGTTTTGGTGCGGCTAGTGTGGCTGTAGCTACTGGCTTGTTTTTCCTTGGTGGAGGAAGCGTCCAAGCAGCTGAACCAGTAACTAATCCAGAGTCTACAGAAGTTCAAAATCTAAATGGTAAGTCCCCAGACCCCTCTAAGGAAGTTGCTGGACAAGTATCTGCTACTGCTAAAGTGGCCGAGGGACAAAATAATACTTCTGTAAAAGAATCTGCTACTGACAAACAAGCCAGTGAAGTTGAAACTCCAACTGTAGTGACAGAAAAAGCTGATATTAATACCGCATCGTTAGAAGATTTAGTGGCTAAAGTTGAAAGTCGATTAAGTCAGTTAACCGAAGGTAAGAAAACAAAATCAGTCATTGATGATGCTAAAAATTTGGTTCATAAAGCAAAAGAACTTTTGAACGATGATACAAAAACACAGGCAAAAGTAGATGCACTGGCTAAACAACTTTCAAGTAGCCTTGTCATTTTAAACAGTATCAAATCAGAAGTAACAGAAGAAGAAAAAGTAAACAAGAACCAAGATCCAAGAAATGGACAAGCGATTCCTGGAAATGGGGAAAGTGGGTTTAGAGAGGCAGCTGCTCAAGAAACTCCGCTTGCAGATGTAGCAGGAGTATCAGAGGATGAACTGACAAAAGCTAAACAAGAATTACAAGCTGAAATTACAAAACTTACGGATAAAATCTCTACTGAGGAAGCAAAGGGAAAGGGGAAGATAAATAAAGAATTTGTTGAACTTTTGAATGAGATTAAGGTTAAGTCAGAAACTATTTATAACGAAGTAGCTAATCTAACAACCGAAAAAGAAAAGCATGCTGTTCTCCAAAAACTAAAAGCTCAAAAAGATACTCTTCTTTATTACCGATTAGGTAAAGTTGATTGGGGTGCACCAATCAATAATAATGCTGTTAGATTTGGGAATAATAATGAAACAGGTGTTTTTGCAAATTTAAAGGAAGGTTTTGGTGAACAGAACTTCTCTAGTGCTATTAGTAAACAAAAAGATAGTGGGCCTCAACAATTAGGTCCGGCTACTAATAGTCCGATTGTTGGTTCAGCTAAATATCATTGGAAGGAACTAGAACTTACCAGAGAACAGGCAGCAGATGGAACCAAGCTAAATGGTTGGAAATTAACAAATAATACAGAAAAGGTGACTCTAGTAAAAGGAGAATCCCCTACCAATATCACCCCTCAACCTAACCAAAACTACACTCCGAAACCTGCTAAGTTATATAGCAATAATGATAAAGTAACAGCCACTGGTGGACAAAATAGACCTAATGCAGGTGGTGGTATGTTATCTGGGTTAATTTCTGCAGAGGACATGAAAAAAGTGGGATTAGGAAGGGTTGATAGAGACTATTACTTAGAGTTAGGGAAGAAAGGTAATGGAATTTATCGAGATGTGGATGTTAACCCTAACTCTCTGCTCTTTGTGAATGTTTTACATAATGGAGCTTATGGACCACTTGCTCTAACATCAGAAGGAGAAAATGTTAAATTAACAATAGTAGATGCTTATACTGGTCAAAAACTAACGGAATTGAATCGTAAAAATGGAAACTCAAAAAATGAGTTTGAACAAAATCCTAGCAGTGTCGGAAATGGTTGGCGTAACTTATTAAGAGCTGTTCATATCCCAGAAGGAACTACTAAGGTTCGTGTGACCGTTGAAGCAGGAAGTCCAGGACAAACCAACAAAACACTTGGCAATAACCCTATCGAAGATGGTTATATCATTGGAGGTATCGGGATTGCTACAGGTCCAGCCGTTAATATTTCAACAAATATCACTAGTGAAAAGAAATCTGGGAAATATGGGTTTACCGATGATACTATATATGGTAAAAAACAAACAGGAACAATTGATTTAAACATACGAAACTTAGGTGGAGCGTCTATCACTGGATTCCAAACAAAATATAAAGTAACGATTAAAGTTCCAAAAGGTGTAGTATTGGGAACTTTAAATGCCAATGGGAAAACGTTAGATTTAAACCAAGCTAGTGGACAGGGTGCTTGGGAACTAAATAATACATGGACAAGTGATTTTAGATTTGATAAAATTAAGTCAGAGCTAAGTTTTCTTGTTGATTCTTCAAGAAGAGAGATTGTAGCTGGAGATAATCGTAAATCAGACTTTATTGTTAAAATTCCATTTAAAACAACAGCAGATTATGTGGGTAGTTCTACCTTTGAAGTTTCAGGTCAAAATGGATTTCCAGGAGATGATAGTTTGGGAAATGTTCTCCATAAATATGGAAATAATGATTCCAATTTTTATGATGTTCCAGAAAATGTTAATGCTCCAAGTCTTAAATATTCAAATGAACCGAACTACAAATATAAAAAGACCTTGTATATCGATTCACTTACTGATGTTGATAAAATCACTGTTCCAGTCGGAACTAGTTTAGATAAGATCAAGGAGCTATCTAAATTAAAAGCGAAAGAAAAGATTGAATCAGAAGAATACAAGAGAAAACTGGATGAAACTAGTGCTACGGCTACTCTAGATGTTCAAGGAACGTCTACGGGAGTTGTTGCTACTGACGTAGCGAAAGAGAATGCCGGTGTTATAAAAGTGCCAGTAGTTCATAGTCGAGATGGAAAAAATTATAAAAATACTGTAGATATCGAAGTAAATGTTGTAAAATCAACTACAGATAAGTTAGTAGTATTTGAAGGTGATAAGATTACAAATGATCAAGTTAAATCTTCAGTTACTCCGGCTACAATCGATACTAAAGCGGGAGTTGTGAATAATCCTAATGAAGCAGATGTTTTTAGTACGACAGGAAAAGCTGGAGAAGCAGGATTAAAAATTCCAACAACGGTAACTCATGATTCAAATGGTACAAATATTAATGAAACAGTAACAGTTCCTGTGTTGGTATTACCAAAAGCAACTGGTGAAGTACAAGTTCATAAAGGAGCTTCAGTAGATAAAGTTAAAGAAGTTGCTAAAGCAAAAGCACAAACTTTAACAAAAGCAACAGACTTCACTGGGAAATTACCAACAGGAGCAACAGTTACAGTTGGTGATATAACAGAAGCCGTAGCAGAAACTCTAACAAATGAAAAAGGTACAAATAAAGGTATTGTAAATGTTCCAGCAAATTATATAGTAGAAGGAAAAACATACAATACGACAATTCCAGTAACAATTAATGTATTAGGTTCAGAAACAAAAACGGTATATACATTAGAAGGAACTCAACCAAAACCAGCAGATGTTAATGAAGCAATTACACCTGATAAAGGTGGAAACTTAACCCCTGTAACTGAAGCTGACATCAATAAAGATGTTCCTACAGATAAAGTTAAAGTAGGAGCAACTGACTTAAACGTTAAAGCAACTGTTAAATATCCAACAGGGGATGAAACTGTAGATGTTCCAGTTAAAGTATTGCCCAAAGCAACACCAACAGGTGTAACAGTACTGAAAGATACTGATGAAAATGCTTTAACAGATGCTGTAAAAGCAAAAGCAACTGAAGCTGTAAGTAAATTAACAAACCTACCAGATGGAATTACTGCATCATTAGATGAAAGAGAAACTTCTTACACATTGCCAAAAACAGATTCAAATGGGGATAAAGATACAGTTCCTGTAAAAGTATTATATAAAGATGATAAAGGTAATGTAGTTGGTGAAGACACAATTAATGTACCAGTTAAAGTAGTAAGTTCAACACCAAAACCAGTAGTAGTGTTTGAAGGTGATAAAGTTACTAAAGATGATGTGAAAGGTGCTGTAACAACAGAAGGGACAAAAGGTGAACCTGCCATTGCTGACGATATTACAGCTAAACCAGGTGTCAAAGAAGTAACTGTTCCAGTAACTTATACGGATCAAAATGGAGAAACTTTAACAGAACCCGTGAAAGTTAAAGTAACAGTTTTACCAAAACCAACACCAAAAGGAATTTTTGTTGCCAAAGATAGCGACAAGGAAAAAGCAAAAGAAAAAGCTCTTGCTAAAGCCAAAGAAGCTATTGCAGATGGTACATTTAAAGGAAAACTTCCAGCAAATGTTACAAATGTAAGTATTGATGAAAATGTAGAAAATCCAGATTTGTCAGATGATACGGATGTAAATGTGACTGTGAAATATACGGTTGATGGAGAAGAAAAGAAAACTGTTGTTAAAGTTCCTGTTACTGTTGTAGAGGGAGTTCCACAAATAGTTCCAGTGGATGAAAATAATAAACAACCAAATCCAGAAAACAGTATCGACAAAACAGAATATCCAGATGGTTCAACATTTGAATATAATCCAAATACTCCGGTAGATACTACAAAACCTGGTGATTATACAGTCAATGTCATTGTAAAAGACAAAGATGGTAATCCTATTGCAGAAGTACCGGCAACTGTACGTGTGGTAGAAAGTTATCCACAATTTGTACCAGTAGACAAAGATAAGAAACAACCAAATGTGGTAGGAAGTATCGATCCTAAAGCATTCCCTAAAGATACTGAATTTAGTTATGAATCTCCTGTAGACACAACAACACCAGGAGAAAAAGATGTTGTAGTAGTAGCGAAAATTGGAGATGAAGTCATTGCGAAAATTCCTGCAAAAGTAATGGTTGTAGAACCTAAAACACAATACGTAGTAGCAGATCCAAGTAAACCGCAACCAGATGCTTCTAAGAGTATTGATCCAGAACAATACCCAGATGGAGTAACATTCAACTATAAAACTCCAGTCGATACAACAACACCAGGAGAAAAAGATGTTATTGTAGAAGCAAAAGACGGAGAAGATAAACTTGTAGAAGTTCCAGCTAAGGTTAAAGTAGTGGAAGGTAAAGAACAATTAATTCCTGTAAATCCAACTGAGAAACCTCAAGCAAGAGACAGTATTACTCCAAGTGATTATCCAGAAGGTTCAACATTTGAATACAAAGTTCCAGAAGGACAAAAAGAACCATTTGATGCAACAACTGTTGGGGATAAACCAGTAACGGTTGTTGTAAAAGATAAAAATGGAAATGTATTAGTTGAAGTTCCGGCAACGATTAAGGTGGTAGAAGCTAAACCAACACCAATTGAAACGCCAGTAACGAATACTCCGTTAACGCCAGAGGATTACACCAAAGGAATTAAAATTCCAGAAGGTGGCA